>JAGWUF010000024.1 GCA_028868545.1 Lysobacteraceae bacterium
GGACGGAGGGAATTAAGCGCGCTTAATTCCCTCCGTCCCCTTTTGCATACTCTGCGTATCAGGGCATATCCAGCGCCTGCTTGAGGAACGCCAGTCGGTCCACCTGCGAGCGCAATTCGCCGTCAGCGGACGAAGTTGAATGCCCCGCATCGTCTTCGACGCTCAGCCAGACATTGGCGCGCCGGCGTGCGTTTTGCAGCAGCGCCGCGGCAAACTTCGCGACCTGCCAGGACTCCACCCGCTGGTCGTTGAGGCCCGTGGTCAACAGGATTGGTGGGTAATCAACGCCCTTGCGCACCGCCCGCACGGAATCCATGGCCAGCAGGCCACGGAACCCGTCGGGATCCTTCACCGATCCGAATTCGGCCACGTTGCCGGGACCATTGGCGGTGAACTCGAAACGCAAGGTATTGAACGCCCCGACATCGCCGATAGCCGCATTCCACAGGTCGGGCCGCTCCGTATAGGCGCGCCCGACCAGAATGCCGCCGGCAGATCCGCCCCACAGCGCAAGCTTGCCCGGTGCCGCATGCCCTTCGCGCAGCAACCATTCGCCGACATCGATGGCGTCGCGCCAGGTGTTCGGCTTCTTCAGCTTCATGCCATCGCGATGCCAGGCCTCGCCCAGATCGCCGCCGCCGCGCACGCCCACGGTGGCGATATCGATGCCGCTTTCCACCAGCGCCAGCAAGTCGGGCCTGAAACCTTGACTTGTCGGAGACCCGTAGGCGCCGTAAGCCTGCAGCAGGACTGCACGTGGGCCCGTGGCCTGTCTTTGCCGCAACAGCGTGACCGGAATCATCGCTCCGTCACGAGCCGCCACCCGCGTGCGCAGCACCTCGAAGCGCGACAGGTTCCAATCCGCGGGCACCGACACCGACACCCCTGCATCATGCAAGCCCGGCCCCTGCAACGACGACACCTGATAAGCAGCCGGCAAGCTGTTTCTGTCGGAAACGACATAGCGAAAACCGGCCAGCGCCCGATCCGCGCGCAGGTGGCTGATCTGGCCATCAGGCATCTCGGTCACCGCCTCCACCTTGCCATTGCGGGCAATCCGCACGACCTGACTGCTGCCCAGCAAGGCGCGCAACACGTACAGCCCGTCACTGGCCACCGCCATCGAATCCAACACTTGCTCCGCGGCCGGCAGAACCACCTCCGCGGAACTGAATTCGCCACCATGCGCGTCGATGGCCCGCAGCTCGCCGTTAGCAACCCGGCCGTTACCGATGGCGTACACGACATCGCCGACCAGCGCCAGTTGCTGGATGCCGTCTTCGCTGCCGGCGATCCGCCGCCACTGCAATTTTCCAGCGCCCAATCCGCTTCCATCGGCGATGTAAATCTGATTCAGGAAGGTGTCGTTGACGCGATGGATCCCGAGGATCCATCGCGAACCGGGCGCACCCTCGCAATAAGGTTCGTCACTGCTCTGGGGCTGGAAGCCGGGGCCTTCGCCTGCCGAAAACACCCGTACATCGGATGTCGGATCCGCTCCGATCACATGCAGCCAGCAAGCCCCACCTTCACGGAAGTCCGAAGCACCGACAACCGCGTCATCGCGGCGACGATAGAGGAATACGCCGTTGCCGTCGGCAGTCCAGCCCGCCCAATCCGCTACCCGCGGATCCATGGGCGAATCGGCCAGTGTGTCCAGACCGATGACGCGCGGCAGGCTGAGTTCGGTTCCGCCCTCGGACAGACCGTAGGCGAACCAGCGACCATTGGGGGACAGCGAAGACCAGTCCGCACTGAAGGTCGAACTGGCGCTCCCGCCCTTGGCATCCAACAGCAGGGTTTCCCGGCCGTCGCGGCGCAGGAAATAGCGAACCCACGGCACCTCGCTGGAAAACCGCATCACGATCTCCCGGCCATTGCCGGCCTCAGCGACGACGGCGAGATCCACACCCTGTCGGTAACGCATGACCTGCGCCCAGGCAGCATCCCGCCCGGGCAGTGCGTCCAGCCGGTTGCGCGTGTACGCGTTCTGAGCAGTCAGCCACGTCGCCAGGCGCGGCACGATCGGCGCACCTTCCATCCAACGGTAGTGATCCACCAACGTGACGCCGTGCAGCATCTCCCGGACAGGCTCGTCTGCTGCCAGCGGCGGCAGCGTTCCTGTTCGATCTTGCGCAAAGGCTGGCAACAGGAAACCAAGCAGTGCTGCGCACAACCCCAACCGGCGAATAGACATGGCCACCCCCCTCACTGGACGAAGCGGGCCATTTCCAGCGGAAGTCCGGAACAATGCGCCTGGTATCGTGCCCATTTCAGGATCGCACCACGCCCCGACCACCTGCTACCCCAGCCCGTATTGATCACTTCAACGACCAACGGCGGGGAGAGCGGACAGCAAAAGGGGACCAGCAAAAGGGGACGGAGGGAATTAAGCTCGCTTAATTCCCTCCGTCCCCTTTTGCTTTTTACACACGGTAATGCGCGCCCAGGCTGTCCTTGCGCTTCCACGCGGCGTCCAGCAACGCCGTTGCCAGCGCGGCCTGCCATCCCTGCAACCCGGCACAGGCCTGAAGCCCTTCCCGCAACCCGTGTTCCGTGCGCAGCGGCCCCATCGCCTGCATCAGCCACGTCCGCACGGCCGCCAGCTCGGCACCCGCCAGCGACGGCGGGCGATGCAGCAGCCGGTAATGGCCTCCGTCCACCGCATCCGCCGGCAGCCCCCGCAGCAGCGCACCCAGCCGACGCCCGAACACCACGCCCTCCAGCAGCGAATTGCTAGCCAGGCGGTTCGCGCCATGCACGCCGTTGCAGGCCACTTCGCCCACCGCGTACAGGCCCGGCAGCGAGCTGCGGCCGTCGGCGTCGACGACGATCCCGCCCATGTGGAAGTGCGCCGCCGGTGTCACCGGGATCGGCTGCACGCGCGGGTCGATGCCATGATCCATGCAGGCCTGGAACACGGTCGGGAACTTGCGCGGGAAATCGGCACCGACCACGGCCGCATCCAGCAGCGCCCCACCCTCCTGGCATGCCTGCCAGACGCGACGCGCGACGATGTCGCGCGGGGCCAAGTCACCCAGCGGGTGCACGCCGGCCATCAGCGCGCGGCTCTTGCTGTCGCGCAGGGTGGCACCGGCACCGCGCAGCGCCTCGGTCACCAGCGGCAGGCTGTGCAGGCCGGGCAAGGCCAACGCGGTGGGGTGGAATTGCACGAACTCCAGGTCACGCAGGGCGACACCCGCCGCCTGCGCCAGCGCCAGCCCGCTGCCATCGGCATCGGCCGGGTTGCTGGTCTGCGCGAACAGGCCGCCGATGCCGCCGGTGGCCAGCACCACCGCACGGCCATGCACCACCGTGCGGGTGCCGTCGGCTTCGGTCAGGCAGACACCGCAGGCGCGGCCATCGCGCAATACCAGGCCGTCCACTTCGACACCGGCGCGCCGGGTGATGTGGCCGGCAGCGCGCGCAGCAGCCACCAGCGCCTCCATCACCTTCGCTCCGGTGGCATCGCCGCCGGCGTGGACGATGCGCGGGCGATCGTGCCCGCCTTCGCGCCCGAATTGCAGGCGGCCATCGGGTTCGCGGTCGAACGCCACGCCGATCTCCTGCAACCATTGCACGGCATCGGCCGCGCAGGTGGTCAACAGATCGACGATCGCCGCGTCGTTGTGGAAGCTGCCGGCCACGCAGGTGTCATGCGCGTGCGCCTGCGGGCTGTCGCCGGGGTCGATGGCTGCCGCGATGCCACCCTGCGCCATCGCGCTGGCGGCACCGCGCGCACCGGGTGCACGGGTCAGCAACAGCACCGGCGCGGGCGCAGCCGCCAATGCGGTGGCCAACCCGGCAATGCCACCGCCGACGACGAGGATGGGTTGTTCCGCGTTCACACCTTTTCGCCGCGCCCCACCGCCAGCATGCGATCCAGCGCGCGCCGCGCCTTCACGATCACGTCCGCCGGCACGTGGATCTGGTTGCGCATGTCGCGCAGGCAGGCATGGATGTTGGGCAGGGTGATCCGCTTCATGTGCGGGCACAGGTTGCAGGGTTTGATGAACTGCACCTGCGGGAACTGGTTGCGCAGGTTGTCGGCCATCGAGCACTCGGTGATCATCGCCACCCGCTCCGGCTTTTCCTTTTCCAGCCACTTGCCCATGGCGCTGGTGGAGCCGACGAAATCGGCCTCGGCCAGCACCTCCGGCGCGCATTCCGGGTGCGCCACGATCTTCGCGTCGAAACGCTCGCGGGTGTGGCGGGCCTCCATCGCGGTGAACTTCTCGTGCACTTCGCACACGCCGCTCCACAGCACCAGCTCGACGTCGGTCTGGGTGGCCACCCACGACCCCAGGTAGCGGTCAGGCAGGAAAATGACCTTGCGCACGCCGAACTCCGCGGCAATCGCGTTGACCACCTGCACGGCATTGGCCGATGTGCAGCAGGCGTCGGACTCGGCCTTCACCGCCGCGCTGGTGTTGACGTAGCTGACCACCGGCGTGCCGGGATGCTGTGCACGCAGCGCGCGCACGTCGGCGGCGGTGATCGAGGAGGCCAGCGAGCAGCCGGCTTCCAGGTCCGGGATCAGCACGGTCTTGCCGGGCGCGAGGATCTTCGCGCTTTCAGCCATGAAGTGGACGCCGCACAGCACGATCAGGTCGCTGTCGCATTTGGCCGCGGCCTGCGCCAGCGCCAGCGAATCGCCGGTGATGTCGGCCACGCCGTGGAAAATCTCCGGTGACTGGTAGCTGTGCGCCATGATCACCGCGCCGCGTTCGCGCTTGAGTTCCTCGATGGCGGCCACCCACGGCAAGTGCAGCGGCACCTCCATGCAGGGCATCAACTGTTCAAGCTTTTCGACCAGGGGTGCGTAACGGGTTTCGAGTTCCGGGGACCAGGCCGGTACGGAGAGTGCGTTCATTTCAGCTCATGGGGGAAAACAAGCAATGCCCGCGCGGCATGGCCGGCGCGGGCAGCTGCGGATTCTAGCGAAACTCAGGCTTTGGCGTGGTAAGCCGTGCGTGCGGCATTGGCGAAACGCGCGCCGCGGTTGAGGGCGATGCGCAACCCCAGCGGCACTTGTTCCCACGGCAGGCGGTCCAGCAGGTTGCGCGCGGTCAGGCCCAGTTCGACATCGCCGGTCAGCACCAGCCGGCGCTGGAAAAACAGCGTGTCGGCATCTTCCAGCCGCCCCGCCAGCAGCAGCAGGTCGGTGGCGGTACCGCGCACGGTGGCTTCGGCGGGGGCGTCCACCACCAGCAGGCGCTCGCCCTGCAATTCCACCACCCAGCGCAGGCCCAGGTCCGACACTTCGATGCCCAGCCGGCGACCCGCCATGAACTCCAGCGCATCGCCGGCCAGCGGCCCGGCCAGCACCTTGGCCATGGCGCGCTCCAGCAGGCGGGCCTGCACTGCAGGCGGCACCACTTTCAACAGCGGGGCGAGGCGACGCGGCGGCGGCAGCAGCCGCAGCAGGGAATGCGCCGGTGACGGCGTGGCGGTGGCGTGCGTGTGCATGGTGGCCGGCATCATGCGGCCTGCGTCGGCATTACCACCTTGATCCAGATCAGAATCCAGACCTTGGGCACGACAGGCCGCGCCGATGGCCACCCCCAGCACGCCGCTGGCAGTGCCGGGTGCCAGGCCCACGACGGCGGCCAGCGCCTCGGCACGACGGCGGATGCGGGCTTCGCGCAGGCCATCGCGCCCTTGCACGCCTGCCTGCACCTTCAACCGGCCCGCCAAACGCGCCAGCCGTGCACGTGCGGCCAGCAGCAGAACCAGCCCATCGTCCACGCCATCGATGGCGAAACGCACCGGGGCCAAGCCCGCAGGCGTCAAATCCGGGGTGCGATCAGCCATGTCGTCTTCCTCTCCGTGCAGCGTCGTCAAAAAACCGGTTCGCGCGCCAGCGGGCTGCCAGTTGCACACCCACACCCGCCGCATGGGCCAGCAGCAGCGCCAGCCCCGCCCCATTGGCAGGTATCCAGCCCAGGCACGCCATGACCAGCATCAAGCCGGCAACAAGCTGTGCACCCAGTACCCCCCATTTATCACGTGCCGGCACCAGCCATTGCACGCCCGGCAAGTGCACGCCACGCCCGCAGCGCCGCTGCAATTCGATCCAGCCAAGGAAGCCGGTGATTTCCAGTTGCATCCCGGTCACCAGCAGCGGCAACCCGATGGCCAGCACCAGCACGCCCGCCAGTACGTCCTGCGCGTCGCTGGCCAGCAATACCAATGCCGCACTGGCCAGTGCCAGCAGGCCGCAACGCCAGAAATACAGCAATGGCACGATGCGCAACTTCGCGGCACGCAGTTGCAGCAACAAGCCGCCCAGCGCGAACGCCAGCAACAGCAGCCCGCCGGCGATCCGCGCACCCGGCAGCGCGCGCCCGGCCAGCGCCATCACCAGCATCGCCAGCAACAGCCCGTACAAGGCGATTTGCCATGCCCCCTGCGCGCGCTGCGGGGCCGGCCCGGCCCCCTGGAACATCGGTGCCACCACTCGTGCCACCGCCGCCAGCAGGCCCAGCACCCAGCCCAGCACGCCCCAGCCGGCATGCACGTCGGTGAACAGCGGCTGCGCGATGACGACCGTACCCGCCAACCCCAGCACCAGCAGCACGCCCAGCCCGGCGGTGACCAGCGCCGCCAGCAGCGCGCAGCCCATTCCCCAGCGCAGGAAGCGCTGCCCGCCGACCGCCCACAGCCCCGGCAACAGGATCGCCAGCAGCCACAGGAACGCGCCGCCCAGCACCACGCCACCCCAGTGCGGCGACACCAGCGCAGGCCAGCGCAGCGCGACCACCAGCAGCGCCGCCCCCGCATTCAACAGTGCATGCAGCAGCGCCGCTGCCACGTGCCCGCCGCGCACCCGCACCTGCACCGCCACCGGCAAAAATTGCAGCAGGCTGCCGAACATGGCATTGCCCAACACGCCCAGGGTGAAAACATGCACCAGTACCAGCGTCGACGCATTCCAGCGCGATGCCAGCACGCTGCCGTCGTCCAGCACCAGCAGTACACCCGCCACCATGCCCCACAGCGACGCCGACAGCAGGAACCGGCGCGGCATGGCCGGCGTCGGTGCCTGCTGCATCACCAGTTTGGTCATTGCGGCGGGCTCAGCCTGCGGGGCACACGATCACCACCCGCACCCCGCCATCGGCACACGGTTCGGAACGCCAGCGCAGGCCACGCGTGTCCAGTACTTCCAGCAACGGGGCCGGCAGCAACGGGGTCAATACTTCCAGCGCTTGCCCCGATTGCAGCGCATCGGCAGCCGCCAGCGCCCGAACCAGCGGCTCGGGTGCCGGCAGGTGGCGAAAATCCAGCCGGATCATTGCGCCAGCGCGCGGTTGCCCTTCCATTCCACTTGCAGCCATAGCTTGGTGTTGTCGCGCGATAAGTGGTCGGCGCGATAGTCCGCCACTTTCAGCATGCCGTTCAAGCCCCCCGGCAGCGGGAAGCCCAGCGAGGCATTCCACTCGCTGCCGTAATGCAGGCCGCCGACATCGGCGCGGTAGTCGTGCCAGGTCACCGCCCAGTTGAGCTTGCCGGCCGCCTTGCCACTGCCGAATTTGCCACCGACGCCGAAGTAGCGATCTTCCAGGCCCTTGGCCGGGGTAGCCAGGAACTGGTCATCCCAGCCATTGAACGCGTGCAGGGTGGCCAGCGGCGTTTGCAGCGCCACCACGCCATTGCTGCCCAGATGTTCCCAGCCGGCACGGAAGGTGGTTTTGCCCTGCGTCCAGGTGGGTTCCAGCAGCCAGTAATTCACGCTGAAACGGGCCGGGTTGCGGGCGTGGTCGGTTTGCCGTGCGTATTCGGCCGACCAGCCGAAGCCCTGCCCGTCCGCAGCCACCGCGCCGGCCCAGCGCAGGCCGTAGGTCGCGCTGGACGCGCTGGCCACGTCGCGGTCGTCGTGCAGGTAGGCATAGCCGATCCACTGCTGGCGACCGCGCTTCCACGCCACGTTGACCAGATGGGTGTCGAGGCGGCGCTCGCGCGCCAACCTGTTCAGCGCCTTGTCGCCGGCCGAACGATGCACTTTGTCCAGCCAGTAATAGCTCAAGGTCAGATCCTTGACCGGCTTCCACTGGGCGGCGAAGGCATCGAAGGTCTGCTCGTTCTGACGCCAACCCACGTTCCCCACCCAGCGCTGGTTGTCCAGCAGGATGCGCTGGCGGCCCAAGCTCACGCCGCCCTGCGCATTCTTCCAGCCGATCCAGGCCTGGTTGAGTTCGGCGCCGGTGGGATCCATCACCAGCGGGTATTGGGTCTTGCCGTTGGCACCGCTGTTGTAATTGCCGAAGCCGGCCACGCCCCCGCCCTCCAGCAGCACCGTCCAGCCGGCAGCCGGGGCCAGCCGCAGGCCGGCGCGCAGGCGTGCGGTGGTGGCGTCGGCATCACGGGCAAAACCGTCGTCATTGACCATCTCGCTGCGCACCCGCAAATCCCATTCAAAAGCAGACTTCGGGGCATCGGCCGCATGCAGTGCCGGCATGGCCATCAAGGCCAGGGTCAGGGCGGAAAACCGGAGCGCAAACATGGACATGTTGAAGTCCTCCTGAAAAGTTGCGCTCAGGGTAAAGTTCCGGTTTCCGATCACGTTGATGCAAGTCAAGATTCGCGGCGGCCCTTCCCGCGGTTGACCCAAATCAAGCAAGCACTCCGGCAACCCGCATCACTGGCATTATTTGACCTGAATCAACAAGCATCAGCCGCTTGCAGGCCGATGCTTCACCGCATCACCAAAGACACCATTCAGACGAGGAAGACCCACGATGAAATCCGCAGTTCGGTATGCCACCCTTGCCTTGGCCGTTGCCGCCACGCTGGGACTTTCCGCCTGTCGCATCGAACAGCCGAACCCGGCTCCGAACGGTGCCGTGCCGCACGAAGAAACCGGCGGCTCCGCCAAGGGCGATTTCGGGCCGCCGGTGGGCGAACCGATCGAGGCGGTTCTGACCTCGCCGCCGCACGTGCCACCGCCGACCGGTCGCAGCACGCCGGCCAAGGTGATCGTGTCGCTGGATGTGGTTGAAAAGGAAATGCCGATTTCCGAGGGCGTGACCTACACCTTCTGGACGTTCGGCGGCACCGTGCCGGGCAGCTTCATCCGCGTGCGCCAGGGTGACACCGTGGAATTCCATCTGCGCAACATGCCGGACAGCAAGATGCCGCACAACATCGACCTGCACGGGGTCACCGGCCCCGGCGGCGGCGCGGCCTCCAGCTTCACCGCGCCCGGTCACGTCAGCCGCTTCAGCTTCAAGGCACTCAACGCCGGCCTGTACGTCTACCACTGCGCCACCGCGCCGGTGGGCATGCACATCGCCAACGGCATGTACGGCCTGATCCTGGTCGAGCCGCCGGAAGGTTTGCCGAAGGTGGATCGCGAGTTCTACGTGATGCAGGGCGATTTCTACACCACCGGCAAATACCGCGAAAAGGGCCACCAGGGTTTCGACATGGAGAAAGCCATCGACGAACACCCCACCTACGTGCTGTTCAACGGCATGGAAGGCGCGCTGACCGGCGACAAGGCCCTGCAAGCCAAGACCGGCGAAAAAGTGCGCCTGTACGTGGGCAACGGCGGCCCCAACCTGGTGTCCAGCTTCCACGTGATCGGCGAGATCTTCGACAAGGTCTGGTACGAAGGCGGCACCCGCTTCCAGGAAAACGTGCAGACCACGCTGATCCCGGCCGGCGGTGCGGCGATGATGGAATTCCACATGGAAGTGCCGGGCAGCTACGTGCTGGTCGATCACAGCATCTTCCGCGCCTTCAACAAGGGCGCACTGGCAATCCTCAAGGCCGATGGCAAGGAGCGCAAGGACATCTACTCGGGCAAGGAAGTGGACGCCGTGTATCTGGGCGATCAAGCCGCCGGCACCAACCGCGCACCGGTGGCCGCCGCTGCCGCCGCCTTCAAGGAAGGCAAACTGACCAAGGAAGACCAGATTGCCGCCGGCAAGGTGCTGTTTGCCGGCACCTGCTCCACCTGCCACCAGCCGGACGGCAAGGGCATGGAAGGGGTGTTCCCGCCGCTGGCGGGCTCGGACTTCATCAAGGCCAACCCGAAGCGGCTGCCTGAAATCATCACCCACGGCCTGGTGGGCCCGGTGAAGGTCAACGGCAAGGACTACAACTCCAACATGCCGCCGATGGCGCAATTGACCGACGACGAAGTGGCCAACATCGCCACCTACGTGCTCAACAGCTGGGGCAACCCGGGTGGCCAGATCAGCCGCGAAGATGCGGCCAAGGCCCGCGCCGCCAAGCCGGCCAGCGCGTCGTCGGGGCACTGAGGCCATGCGTCGCGCCCTGCTTGCCCTGCTGCTGGCCCTGCCGGTTGCCGGCCTGGTCGCCGGAGCGGCAGTGTCCGGCCGTTACGCGGGGCTGCAGGGCGGTGTCTTCAAATCGGTCTTGCGCTACGAAGACGCCAAGAGCGGGGTGCGCATCAAGCCTTTCGCGCTGATGCGCACACCGGTCACCAATGCGCAGTTCCTGGAATTCGTGAAACGCCAGCCGCAATGGCAGAAGGGCAAGGTGCCCGGCGTGTTCGCCGAGCCGCGTTACCTGCAGCATTGGGCCGGGCCCGCCACGCTGGGTGCCCGCGCCCTGCCCGACCGACCGGTGGTCTGGGTCAGCTGGTTCGCCGCCGAGGCTTATTGCAAATCGCTGGATGCGCGCCTGCCCACCTGGAACGAATGGGAATATGCCGCTGCCGCGGATGAAACCCGCACCGATGCCCGCGCCGACCCGACATGGCGCGAGCGCATCCTCGGCTGGTATGCGCGCTCGTCGAAAGACGCATTGCCGCGCGTGGGCCTGCAACCGGCCAATGTCTATGGCGTGCAGGATCTGCACGGACTGGTGTGGGAATGGACCGAAGACGCGTCCTCGCTGATGGTGGATGGCGACAACCGCAACCAGGGCGACCCCGACAAGGGCAAGTTCTGCGGTGCCGGCGCGCTGTCGATGGACGACCGCGAAAACTACGCGGTACTGATGCGGGTGGCGATGCTGTCTTCCCTGGAAGGCCGCGATGCCACCGCCAACCTGGGTTTCCGTTGCGCAAGGAGCGCCCGATGAACGCCGTTCTCCGCTGCATCGCCCTGGCCTGCCTGCTCGCCTTCACCGCCCTTGCCAATGCCGCGCAACCGGCATCGGCATTGCCCGGGGATTCGATCTACCAGCTGCCACTGCCGCTCACCGACGCCAGCGGCCAGACCCGCGACTGGCGCAGCCTGCGCGGCAAACCACGGCTGGTGTCGATGTTCTACACCTCGTGCCAATTCATCTGCCCGCTGATCATCGAATCCGGCAAGGCGATCGAACGCCAGCTCACGCCCGCCCAGCAAGCCCGCCTGGGTATCGTGCTGATCAGCATGGATCCGCCGCGCGACACCCCGGCGGCGCTGCGCAAGGTGATGGAGCAACGCAAACTGGACGCGGCGCGCTGGACACTGGCGGCCCCCCGCCCCGATGACGTGCGCGCGGTGGCCGGGGTGCTGGATATCCGCTATCGGCAGCTGGCCGACGGCAATTTCAACCACAGCAGCGTGCTGATCCTGGTGGACGCCGACGGCCGCATCCTGGCCCGCAGCGAAAAGATCGGCACCAAACCCGACCCCGACTTCGTGGCAACGGTACGCAAGGCCACCGGCGGCTGAAACACCACCCGGGTCATGCCCAGAGCCACAACCCCAGGGCGAACGCCAGCACCATCGCCACCACGCCCGGCAACAAGCGCCACAGATAGGCGCGCCCGCCGTTCACCCCGGCCAACAGCAGTTTGACCGCCGAATTCGCGGCCAACGCCAACACCACGCCCGGCAGCACGTCATCGACAGCAGCGCGCCCGGTTGCCACCAACTGGGCCGCCGACGCCGCCGCTGCATGCGCATCGGCCAGCCCCGACAGCGCCAGCACGATCGTCAGCGCCACCTCGCCCAGCCACGCCTGCAACCCGGCCGACGCCAGCATCACCGTGGCCAGCACCCCCACGAACAGCAGCGCCTGTCTCGGTTCGAACGCCCTGCCCACCGTTGCAGCGGCATCACTTTGCACATGCCGCGCCGCCCGTGCGGCCAGCAGGGAAAACACCACCACCGTCACCCCCGACAGCAACAGCGCCGGCCACAGCCCGGCCAGCAGCGGCGGGGACACGATCCCCACCACCACCGCCAATTGCACCACGGTGCTGACGTTCGAGAGCATGCCGGCACCGGCGCAGGCACTGGCTACGGCCGGTTCCCGGCGCGCCCGCGCACCCATCCCGGCAATGGTGGCGGCACTGGAGGCAAAGCCACCCGCCAGCCCGGCCAGCAGCAAGCCGGTGCGCGGCCCAAAAGCGCGCTGGGCGACGTGGCCGGTGGCGCTGATCGCCATCACGATCACCACCAGCAGCCACAATTTCCGGAAATTGAGCACGTGCCAGGGATCCACCGCCTGATCCGGCAGCAGCGGCAACACGATGGCCGCCGCCGCGGCCAGCAGCAGGGCATCGTGCAATTCCTGGTCGGTCAGCACGCTCCGCACGAAGCGATGCGCCCGCGATTTCGCCGCCAACAGCACCGCCACCACCACCCCCAGGCCCGCTGCCAGCACCAGATCCCGCATCGCCAGCACGCCCAGCAAAAACACCACCAGCATCGCCATCTCGGTGGTCAGGCCCGGATCCTTGGCGCGGCTGGCACGATAGCTGGCCAGCGCCAGCAACACCACGAACGCCCCGGCCACGGCGATGCCGATGCCGCCGAGCAGGTTGGCCACCGCCCCGGCCAGGCCCAGCAACGCAAAGGTGCGTACCCCCGCCACGCTGGCCTCTCCATTGGCGCGTCGGCGCTCGCGCTCCACGCCCACCAGCAGGCCCAGCCCCACGGCCACGGCCAGTCCTTGCAACGTTTCCCAATCGGTCATGCCGGCAGCTTTGCCGAAACCACCGCGGCGGGCAAGCCTGCCCGCAACCGGCTCAGGCGCGGTTGCGCTTGTGCGGATGCGGGCCGGCGCCGCCTTCGCAACCACTGGCGGCGGCTTTCAAGGCGTGGGTATCCAGGATTCGCACCCGCCGGCCATGCACCTCGATGATCCCGTCCTCGTGCAGGCGGCTGAAGCCGCGGCTGACGGTTTCCAGCACCAGCCCGAGGTAACGCGCGATCTCGTCGCGGCTCATCGGCAGCTGGAAATCGTCGGCCGGGCGGCCGATCCGGCGATAGCGATCGCTCAGGCCGTGCACGAACAGGGCGATGCGCTCGCTGGCCTGACGCCGCGACAGCACATCGACATGGTCATGGTCGCGGTCTGCGCTTTGGCCGATCACCCGCAGCAACTGATGCTGCAGGCTGGGCACCTGCGCCGCGATCGACGACAGATGCGCATAGGGCAGTTCGCAGACGCGGGCATCGCCCAGCGCCACCGCTTCGCAACGATGCTTGCCGCTGCCCACGGCATCCAGCCCGAACAATTCCCCGGGCAGGTGGAACCCCAGCACATGTTCCTCGCCCGCCTCGTTCAACACCACGGTCTTGAACACGCCTTCGCTGGCCACGTACACCGCACGCAGCGGATCGCCGGCACGGAACAGGCTTTCGCCCTTGACCAGCGGCTTGCGCCGCTGCACCACGGCCTCCAGCCGCGAAACATCCTCGGCGTCCACCCCCGCCGGCAGGCACAGCATCTGCAACGAGCACTCCGCGCACGTACGGCGCAGGCGCGCCAGATCCAGCGGAATGGGGTCAGTCATGATCTGCACAAATATGGGAGAGCCACGGTTACAATTATGGGCGATTCTGCTGGAACTTTCCCTCGTCACCCCTCTTGCATGAACGCACCGGCCCATGCAACCCCTCTAAATTGACCCAGATCAAGCCTTGGCAACAAGGCCTGGCGTAGCCTTGCACAGCTTTTACCTTGGAGAACCGTATGCAAGCCTCACCCGGCACATACAACGATAAAGTCGTCCACCAGTTCGCGGTGGCCACCGTGATCTGGGGCATCGTCGGCATGGCGGTCGGCGTGCTCTGTGCCGCCCAGCTGTACTGGCCGGCGCTGAATTTCGACACCCCGTACCTGACCTACAGCCGGATCCGCCCGCTGCATACCAACGGCATGATCTTCGCTTTCGGCGGCTCGGTGCTGTTCGCCACGTCGTTGTACGTGGTGCAGCGCACCTGCCATGTGCGGCTGATCTCCGACAAGCTGGCGCAGTTCGTGTTCTGGGGCTGGCAGGCGGCGATGGTGGGCGCGGTCATCACCCTGCCGCTGGGCATCACCCAGAGCAAGGAATACGCCGAGCTGGAATGGCCGCTGGACGTGCTGATCGCGATCGTCTGGGTGGCCTACGGCTGGCTGTTCTTCGGTACCCTGGCCAAGCGCCGCACCAAGCACATCTACGTCGCCAACTGGTTCTACGGCGCCTACGTGATCGCGGTGGCGCTGCTGCACATCGTCAACAACCTGGTGATGCCGGCCGGGCTGTGGAAGTCGTACTCGGTCTACAGCGGCGCGGTCGATGCGATGGCGCAGTGGTGGTACGGCCACAACGGCGTGGCGTTCCTGCTCACCGTCGGCTATCTGGCGATGATGTACTACTTCGTGCCGAAGCAGGCGCAGCGCCCGATCTACTCCTACCGTTTGTCGATCGTGCACTTCTGGGCGCTGATCTCGATCTACATGTGGGCCGGCCCGCACCACCTGCACTACACCGCGCTGCCGGACTGGGCGCAGTCGGTGGGCATGGTGTTCTCGGTGATCCTGCTGGCACCCAGCTGGGGCGGCGCGATGAACGGCATCCTCACGCTCTCGGGTGTGTGGCACAAACTGCGCACCGACCCGATCCTGAAGTTCCTGATCGTGGCGATCAGTTTCTACATGATCGCCACCTTCGAAGGTCCGCTGCTGTCGATCAAGACGGTCAACTCGCTGTCGCACTACACCGACTGGACCATCGGCCACGTCCACGCCGGCACCCTGGGCTGGGTGGCGATGATCTCGATCGGCTCGCTGTACTCGCTGTACCCGCGCCTGCTGGGCCTGAACGGCATGTACTCGACCAAGCTGATCGACACCCATTTCTGGATGCATACCATCGGCGTGGTGTTCTACATCGTCTCGATGTGGATCGCCGGCATCACCCAGGGCCTGATGTGGCGCGCCACCAACCCCGACGGCACGCTGACCTACAGCTTCGTCGAAGGCCTGGTCGCCACCTATCCCTACTATCTGGGACGCCTGCTGGGCGGCAGCCTGATCCTGCTCGGCATGTGTCTGATGGGCTGGCACATGTGGAAGACCTGGCAGCAGTCGCAGGGTGTCGCCGTACATCCGATCCTGACCCCCGACGCCGCCGAAGCGCGGGCCTGAGGACGAGACCATGGCACTTGCACACGAGAAAATCGAAAAGAACGTCGGCCTGCTGGCCATCCTGGCCGCCATCGCCGTGTCCCTGGGCGGGTTGGCGGAAATCGTGCCGCTGATGTTCCAGGCCGAGGCCATCCAGCCGCTGCCGGGCGTCAAGCCCTATCCGGCGCTGGAACTGGCCGGGCGCGACGTCTACATCCGCGAGGGCTGCTACAACTGCCATTCGCAGATGGTGCGCACGCTGCGCTTCGAAACCGAGCGCTACGGCCATTACTCGATGGCCGGCGAGTCCGTGTACGACCGCCCGTTCCAGTGGGGCAGCAAGCGCACCGGGCCGGACCTGGCCCGCGTGGGCGGCCGCTATTCCGATGACTGGCACCGCGTGCATTTGAACAACCCGCGCGACGTGGTTCCCGAGTCGAACATGCCGTCGTTCCCGTGGCTGGCCAAGAGCAAGGTCGACGGCCCCACCATCCAGTCGCACATGCAGGCACTGAAACGGCTGGGTGACCCCTACACCGACGCCGAGATCAAGGCCGCCCCGGCCGCCGTGGCCGGCAAGACCGAACTGGATGCCGTGGTGGCCTACCTGCAAGGCCTGGGCAAGCACGCACCGCGAGGGAGCTGAACGCAATGATTTCCGGAATCGTGACCACCGTGCTGATGCTGTTGTTTATCGCCGTCTGGATCTGGGCCTGGCAACCGCGTCTGCGGGCCGGCTTTGACGCCACCGCCCGCCTTGCCGTGGACGACACCATGCCCGAAGGCGAAGCCATCGCCAGCACCGACTCGAGGACGCCCGCATGACCACCGCATGGAACTGGTACGTCATCATCCTTGTGCTGTTCAACCTGCTGGGCATCACCTGGCTGCTGTGGTGGACATCCAAGCGCCGCCCCGGCGATCCCAAGCCGGAGGAAACCAGCCACTACTGGGACGGCGACATCACCGAGTACAACAAGCCGATGCCGCGCTGGTGGATCAACGGCTTCTACATCGCCATCGTGTTCGCCTTCGGCTATCTGTTCTGGTACGGCGGCTTCGGCACCTACCAGGGCTTCGGGCACTGGAGTTCGAAGGGCGAGCACGATCAGGAAGCGGCGGTCGCCAACGCCCGGCTGGAAAAGACCTTCGCCCCGTACAAGGGCCAGGCCATCGACGTGCTGGCACGGAATCCGCAGGCATTGAAGCTTGGCAAGTCGATTTTCGCCAACACCTGCTCCACCTGCCATGGTTCGTCGGCGAAGGGCGCCATCGGTTATCCCAACCTGACCGACCAGATCTGGCATTGGGGCGGCAGCCCCGACCAGATCCTGCACACCGTGCTGAACGGCCGTGAAGGTGTGATGCCGGCCTGGGGCAAGACGCTGGAAGGCATGGGCGGGCCGGATGCGGTGGACTACGTGATCGCCTACGTCCGCACCCTCGGCGAAAAGGAAGGTGCCGCGCGCACCGACTTCGCCGCCGCGCGCGGCAAGACCCTGTATGAAGGCCTCTGCGTGGCCTGCCACGGCAAGGACGGCAAGGGTGACCAGAAGGTCGGCGCACCGGATCTGACCGACAGCTACTGGCTGTACGGCGACAGCCGTGAGCAGTTGCACGAAACCATTGCCAACGGTCGCCACGGCGTGATGCCGGCTTGGGGTACAGTATTGGGCGATACGCGTTCGCGCCTGGTGGCCGCCTATGTCTGGTCGCTGTCGCACTCATCCCAACCCGGTACCGCAACGGCGCAATGACCGACTTCACCACTCCGAGCTTCGACCACCCGCCGCGCCCGATGGCGCAGCGGATTGGGGCCATTCTCTGGCCCAGTTTCTTCGCAGCCGGGGTGGCGACGATGGTGTTTTTCGCCTTCATCGACCCGTTGGAACTGCGGGACATGACGTTCCCGCAGCTGGATATCACCCGTGGCCTGGGTTACACCATCGGGTTCTTCACCTTCTGGCTGGCGACGGCGTCGTCCAGCCTCTTCACCTGGATCCTGCTGCGGCCCGCCAGCCGCTTCAACGGACCCAAAATCAGGTAATACCACCGTGAGCAAACGCATCGACATCGACCTGCTGGATTCCGGCGGCGACTCCGTCTATGTGAGTGAACGCAAGGTCTATCCGCGCGATGTGTCCGGGCGCTTCGACCGCCTGCGCCGATTGGCGGTGTTCTGGCTGCTGGGCATGTACTACGTGTTCCCGTGGTTGTCCTGGAACGGCCGGCAGGCGGTGTTGTTCGACCTGCCGGCGCGCAAGTTCCATGTCTGGGGGCTGACCTTCTGGCCGCAGGATTTCAGCCTGCTGGCGATGCTGCTGATGATCCTGGCCTTCACCCTGTTCTTCACCACCGCGCTGGCCGGCCGCCTGTGGTGCGGCTACGCCTGCCCGCAAACCGTGTGGACGGAGTGCTTCTTGTGGATGGAACGCTGGACCGAAGGCGACCGCGCCAAGCGGATGAAGCTGGACGCTGGCCCGTGGAACCGCGAGAAGGTGTTGCGCAAGGGCGGCAAGCACATCCTGTGGCTGGTCTTTGCGCTGTGGACCGGGTTCACCTTCGTCGGTTTCTTCACCCCCATCCACAGCCTGGCCGCACGTCTGCCGGCGCTGGACTGGAATGGCTGGGAAACCTTCTGGGTGTTGTTCTACTCGCTGGCCACCTGGGGCAATGCCGGCATCCTGCGCGAGCAGGTCTGCAAGTACATGTGCCCGTACGCGCGCTTCCAGAGCGCGATGTTCGACCGCGACACCCTGATCATCGCCTACGACCCGATGCGTGGCGAGCCGCGCGGGCCGCGCAAGAAGGGCCTGGCCAGCGTGCTGCAGCGTGCCCGCGGCCTGCTCGACATCGGTGCCGCCTACGACTACGTGTTCCGTGCCAGCAAGCATCCCAGCGCCGCCGCCGCACGGCTGCAGGCGGCCGGCACGGTGATGCTGGAGGACGCCAATGTCGATGCCGCGCCGCTGCCGAAATTCGAAACCGAACAACTGGGCGACTGCATCGACTGCACGATGTGCGTGCAGGTCTGCCCGGTCGGCATCGACATCCGCAACGGCCTGCAGTACGAATGCATCGCCTGCGGTGCCTGCATCGACGCCTGCGACGACGTGATGGACAAGATGGGGATGCCGCACGGGCTGATCCGCTACACCACCCAGCACGCGCTGGACGGCCAGGCCGTGCACGTGGTGCGCCCGCGCATCCTGGTCTACAGCCTGCTGCTGACTGCGCTGGTATCGGCCTGGGTGTGGGGCGTGTTCCACCGCAGCCCGCTGATCGCCGACGTGCTGCGCGACCGCAATGCGCTGTACCAGCAGCAAGGCGAGCACATCAGCAACGGCTACACCTTGAAGCTGGTGAACAAGACCGATGTCGAGCACAGCTACAAGGTGACCATCCAGATCCCCGACAAATCCGCGCTGGTGCTCAAGGGCAGCCCGCTGGAAGTGCGCGTTCCTGCCGGCCAGGTATTGGCGCAGGCGGTCGAAGTGGGCAGCGACAGCCCCGTCAAGGGCCGCCACGACCTGACTTTCGTGGTCGAGGCCAGCGACGGCAGCAGCAAGGCGCAAGTGGTCAGCACCTTCTTCGGGCCGATGTGAACCAACGCCCCCGATCATGATCCAACCCGTGCCCGCCACCCCGGGCCGGGATGCAAAAGGAACTCCGGATGGAACAGAAAACCTCCCCGTGGCGCCAGCCCATCGTCTGGTTGATGGTGGTGTTGGTGGGTGCCGTGGTCATCGGCAGCGTCGTGATGTACGTGGTCGCCAACCAGGACGGCCCGATGGACGTGGTGCCGGACAAGGTGCAGCGCACCGGCCAGGCCCAGCAGGCCGACATCGGCCCCGATGCGCGTGCCGCCGACATGAAGCTGGGTGCGATCGCGCGGATCGACGATGAGCACGGCTATGTGGAAGTGCTGCCGGTCAGCGGCGACTTCGACCACGGTGCGCCGCTGCAACTGAAGCTGCACCACCCCACCCGCGAAGCCGAGGACCAGACCCTGGTGCTGCCGCCGCATGAAACCGGCTGGCGACTGGACTCCAAACCGGCGATCGACCACGACTGGCTGCTGCAATTGCAACCGGCCAGCGGCGAGCAATGGCGTCTGCGCGGGCGGATGCCGAAGGGCCAGCTGGCCGCGCAACTGCGCCCGGCGGTGGACGACAGCCAGCCCTGACCGCCTTGGCCAACCCCGCCGCCGATGCCTGCCATCATTGCGGCGACGTGTTGCCGCCGGTGCCGCTGTGCGCGGACATCGACGGCCAGCCGCATCAATTCTGTTGCGAAGGTTGCGCGGCGGCCTCGCGCTGGATCATCGACGCCAACCTGCAAGACTATTACCGCCTGCGTGACCAACCCGCCGGGCGGGTGGATGCCGATGCGCCATCGCTGGCGGCGTGGGATCGGGAAGAGTTGCTGGCCGGCCATGCCCGCGACGTCGACGGCGGCCGTGAAATCACCGTGCTCACCGACGGCATGCGCTGCGCCGCCTGCGCCTGGTTGATCGACCGCGCCCTGACCCGCGAAACCGGCGTGCTGGATTCCACCGCCAATGCCATCACCGGGCGCATCCGCATCCAGTGGGATCCGGCACGCACGCCGCTGTCGAAGCCACTGACGCGGCTGGCCGCACTCGGCTACCGGCCCTATCTGGCCACCGGCGAAGCCCGCGAGGCCGCACGCCGGCGTGCGCGCAACCGCGACCTGCTGCGCATTGGCCTGGCCGGCATCGGCGCGATGCAGGCGATGATGTTCGCCGAGGCGCTGTATCTGGACACGCGCGGCCAGATGCCCTTGCCCACCCGCGATTTTTTCCGCTGGATCACCTTCATGGTGTCCACCCCGGTGGTGTTCTGGGCCGGCTGGCCGTTCATCGTCGGCGCCTGGAACGAACTGCGCGGCCGCCGGCTGGGCATGGACGTGCTGATCGCCGGCTCCACCCTGCTGGCGTGGGCGGTCAGCGTGGTGGAAACCGTGCGCGGCGGCCCGCATGTCTGGTACGACGCTGCGGTGATGTTCATCTTCCTGCTGCTGGTCGCACGCCAACTGGAGCAACGCGCCCGCAATATCGCCAGCGCCCAGGTGGATGCGCTGGCGCGGGCACGCCCGGCGTTCGTCACCCGCGAGCTGGCCGACGGTCAGCGCGAATCGGTGCCGATCGACGCGCTGGCCATCGATGACATCGTGCGTGTGGCGGTGGGCGAGCCGGTGCCGGCCGATGGCGTGCTGCTGGACGCCGACGCGCACTTCGAGGAATCCCTGCTCACCGGCGAAGCCACGCCGGTGGCCAAGCAGGCGGGCGATGCCGTGTTTGCCGGCACCGCCTGCCGCGAGCACGCCGCCCGCATCCGTGTGACCCACGTGGGGGCCGGCACCCGGTTGGCGGAGCTGGTGCGGTTGGTGGAAACCGCGCAAGCCCATCGCCCGGCGCTGGCATTGGGTGCCGAACGCATTGCCGGCTGGTTCGTGGCCGGGCTGCTGCTGGCTGCGGCGGCGGTGTATCTGTGGTGGCGCGTGCACGACCCGGCACGCGCCTTCGAGGTGACGCTGGCGCTGCTGGTCATCAGCTGCCCCTGCGCACTGTCGCTGGCGGTGCCGGCAGCGTTGGCGGCGGCACATGGCGCGCTGGCGAAACTGGGCGTGCTGTCGGTGCGGCCGGACGGGCTGGACCGGCTGGCCCGCGTCACCGACGTGGTATTCGACAAGACCGGCACCCTCGGCGATGGCAAGCCGCAATTGCACGGCATCGACGCCTGCACCGGCATCGACGCCGACACTGCCCTGCGCGTCGCTGCCACACTGGAACGCGACAGCAGCCATCCGCTGGCCGCCGCGTTCGCGCACGTCACCGACGCGCCCGCCTCCGGAAATGTGCGCGCGGTGGCCGGACAGGGCGTGGAAGGCACGATCGATGGCGTCCGCTGGCGCATCGGCACTGCGCCGTTTGCCATCGAACGGGCGGATGATGGCGCGGTGTGGCTGGGCAATGACGCCGGTGCGCGTGCGCGCTTCACTTTCGCCGAGCGCGAGCGCCCGGATGCCGCGCAAACGGTAGCACGGCTGCGCGAACAGGGGCTGGCCCTGCATCTGGCCAGCGGCGACGCCAATGCGCCGGTGGCGCGCTTCGCCAACGCGGTCGGCATTGCCGATGCGCATGCCCGACAGTCGCCGGAGGACAAGCTGGCGCTGGTGCACACGCTGCAACAACAGGGCCGGGTGGTGGCGATGGTGGGGGATGGCTTGAACGATGCACCGGTGCTGGCCGGTGCCGATGTCTCGCTGGCGATCGGCGATGGTGCGGCACTGGCGCAACGCGCCGCCGACCTGGTGCTGGCCGGCAGCACGTTGGTCACCATCCCCGCCACCGTGGCCATCGCCCGCCGCACGCGCCGCATCATCCGCCAGAACCTGGCCTGGGCACTGGGTTATAACCTGCTGGCCCTGCCCTTGGCCGCCACGGGCCACGTCACCCCGTGGCTGGCCGCGCTGGGCATGGCCCTCTCCTCATTGGCCGTGACCGCCAATGCCCTGCGATTGACGCGGATTCCCACCCGATGAACATCCTGCTGTTCCTGATCCCCATCAGCCTGGTGATGATCGGCGTGGCCGCGCTGCTGTTCCGTTGGGCGGTCAAACATGGCCAGTTCGAAGACCTGGACACCCCCGCGCTGGACATCCTGCGCGAAGACCCGCCACCGCTGCGGGAGGCACCCCGCCCTGCAGTCGAGCAGGCCGCCGAACCCGCGACCGACACCAAGCCCGACCATGCCGGTTGATCTGCTCGTCCTCGGCGCCGCCCTGCTCACCGGCGTGCTGGGTGGCGCGCACTGCGTGGCGATGTGCGGCGGCATCGCCACCGGCTTTTCCACCCATTCGCGCGGCCTGTGGCCGGCACTGCAACCCAACCTGGGCCGGGTACTGGGCTATGTGCTGGCCGGCGCATTGGTCGGGGGTCTGGGCGGTGGCTTGCTGGGCCTGGCCCGGTTGCCGTGGCTGCCGCTGGCGATGCGCGCGGCGGTGGGCTTGGTGCTGATCCTCGCCGGCCTGCGTATGCTGGATCGCGGCAACAAACTGCCGCGCTTCTTCGGCGGCCCCGGCAACCGCCTGTGGCAGCTGCTGCGCCCGCTGCGACGCCGGCTGCTGCCCGCCAACACCGCCCCGCGCCGGTTGCTGCTGGGCATGCTGTGGGGCTGGATGCCCTGCGGTCTGTCCACCACCCTGCTGGCCGCCGCATGGCTGTCGGCCAGCACCGTGCATGGCGCGCTGACCATGGCCGCGTTCGGGCTGGGCACCTTGCCGGTGATGGTGTCGCTGACCTGGGCCGGGCAGCGCATCGGCCAGCGTTTGCAGCGCGGCGCCGTGCGCAATACCGCCGGCCTGCTGGTGATTGCCGCCGGTCTGCTGACCGTGGCCGCCCCGTGGCTGATGCAACTGCCGGCGATGCATGGCGTGCTGGCCGCGCTGGGCTGCCGCAGCCTGCCCGGCTGAACCGTGCGATGCGTCACCTGGACACGCCCGCTTGGCTGCCTGCAGCGGTGCCCTACAATCGTGGCGAACTCGCCGGAGGACTCACGATGCCTGTGCGAACTGCCCCGCCCGATCCGAGGAATGCCACGTGATGACGTGGCGGCGCTGGTGGAAAGCCAGCCCGGTGCAGGTGGCGGCCACCACCTCGGAGCTGGCCGCGCTGCAGCAACAGCTGGCGGTGGCGCAAGCGGTGGAAACCGAGCGCAGGCGCATCTATGACGACCTGCATGATGACGTCGGCAGCCGTCTGCTGAGCTTGCTGCACCGCGTGCCCGCCACCGAACAGCCGCTGGTGCGCGAGATCCTGCAGGATCTGCGTGCCATTCTCAGCCGCGAACGCAGCGTGGAAGGCAGCTTGCTGGAAGTGCTGGCCCAGCTGCGGGACGAAACCGAGCAACGCCTGCAAAGCCGCGACCTGCCGCTGGACTGGCAGCAACGTGACGGCCTGCCCGACCCGCCACTGAACCGCGCACAGACCATGCACCTGTTCCGGATCGGCCGCGAAGCGGTCACCAATGCGCTCAAGCATGCGGACGCAGGGCGGCTGCGGGTGGTGATCGGCCAATCCGGGAACGACCTGATTTTCGAAGTCACCGATGACGGCCAGTTCGACCCCGCCCGCATCGGTGACGGGCGCGGCACCCGCAGCATGCGCAATCGCGCGGACGAGCTGCAAGGGGCCATCCAGTGGCAGCAAGGCACGCTGGGCGGCACCAAGGTGCGCCTGAGCTTCCCACTCCCCCCCGCAGCAGCGGGATGCCCGGCCGTCACCGACCGCGCCACCATCCCCCCATGACCGGCCTCCCCACTCACGCCCTGTTGCTGGAAGATTTGCCGGACGTCGCGCAGTGGTTGACCCGATTGCTGCAGGCGCGGTTTGCCGGCATCCAGGTCACCCATGCTGCCAACCTGGCCGAAGCCAGGCGCGCATTGCAATCGGCAACGCCCGCGCAATTGGCGCTGGTGGATCTGGGCCTTCCCGATGGCGATGGCACGCAATTGATCCGCCCCCTCGCGCAGCAATGGCCGCACTGCACGATCGTGGTGACCACCTTGTTCGGCGACGATGCCCACGTATTCCCGGCACTGCGCGCCGGCGCGCACGGCTATTTGCTGAAAGACCAGCCGGAAGAACGGCTGGCAGCGGCACTGGACGGCATTCTGCAGGGCGAGCCGCCATTGTCACCGGCCATTGCCCAGCGCCTGTTGCGCACCTTCCAGTCAGCCACGGGCGAGCTGGCGCCCGGCGTAGAAATCCTCACCCTGCGCGAGCGCGAGGTACTGGTGCTGGTCAGCAAAGGCTGCCGCCTGCCGGAGCTGGCGGACAAGCTGCAGATCAGCCGCCACACCGTGTCGGATCACCTGAAAAGCATCTATCGCAAGCTCAATATCAACAGCCGCGCCGAAGCCACGCTGGAAGCCGCGCGGCTGGGGTTGGTCAAGATTTGAGGGAATCCCAGCACCCCCATCCCAACCCTTCCCCCGTGAAGGGGGAAGGGCTTGAGAGCAAGGGCCTCTGCTGTTCCTTCTCCCCTTGCGGGAGAAGGTGGCGCGCAGCGCCGGATGAGGGGCTTGCGCGCAGTGCACCTGCGACGATGCCGACAGAGCACCCCTATCTCAGTGCACTTACATCACTTGCACTTGATGAACTTGCCCTTGGCGTCGCGGCAGGGCTCTTTTTTCTTGGCCGCCGCCGGGCCATCGCACTTGGTGAACTTGCCCTTGGTGTCGCGGCAGGTTTCCTTTTTCGCCGACTTTTCTTCCATCGTGGCGGCGGGCTTGGCGGCAGCGGCCGGGGCGGCCGTACTGGCGGCGGCCGGCTTGGCGGCGGTTGCCGCGGCGGCAGGTTTTGCCGTGGGTGCGGCCTTGCTGGCAGGTGCCGGGGCGGCGGATTGTGCGGCCGCAAACGACTGCCCGGCCATCAACATGAACGCCGTCAAGGTGATGGCTTGAAGAACTTGTTTCATTGCCCTACTCCCGTCGTGGTGGATGGATCGGTATCAGCATCAGTGCCCGCTGTCGTGGTCATCCTGCAAAAGCACGGTTCACCGCAAGCTCTCACCAGAATGACGAATCGTTAATCTGCAACACGCAATCCGCCACCGGCTCAGGCCAGCAGGTGTTCGACGCCGCGCAAGGCCGTGGCCACGGTTTGCCGGCGTACCGCCTCGCGATCGCCTTCGAAGTGGAAGACCTCCGCGCGGGCATAGCCGCCGCGTTTTTTCCAGCCCACCCAGACCGTGCCTACGGGTTTGTCGTCGCTGCCGCCGCCGGGGCCGGCGATGCCGGTCACCGCCACCGCAATGCTGGCGCCCGAATGCACCAGCGCGCCGGACACCATTTCCACCACGGTCTCGCGGCTGACCGCACCGAACTGCTCCAGCGTCTGCGGACGCACCCCCAGCAAGGCCTGCTTGGCTTCGTAGCTGTAGGCCGCCATGCCGCAGTCGAACCATGCCGACGAGCCCGGCACATCGGTCATGCACTTGGCGATCCAGCCGCCGGTGCAACTTTCCGCCGTCACCAGCATCTGCCGGGCGGCCAGCAGGCGCTGGCCAGTGCTGGCGGCAAGAGCATCGAGTTCGGCATCGGTGGGCGGGTTCATCGGCAAACACTCGCAGGGCGTGCACGCGTTGTAGCGCATGCACGCCCAAAACGGAACCGCATCAATCCGTCAGAACCTGAACCGCAATGTCGCCCCGTACATGGCCGGCGCCCCCAGGAAGGCGTCGTAGGTGTTCTTCGGGTTGCCCGGCTCCGGCGTGCCCAGCGCCTGCAAGGGGCCGTCGAAGCCCACTTGCACGTACTTGGCATTGAACACATTGGTACCCCACAACTCCAGCTGCCATTTGCGGTCGCGTGCGCCGATCCCCACGCGGACATTCGCCACCGTGTACGCACCCTGCTGCTTTTCGGCATCCAGATCGGAGCCGGTGTTGTAGCTGGACATGTACTTGCCGCCGATGTTGAAGCGCCCTTCCAGGTTGCTGCCGATGTCCCATTCATAGGTCAGCGATGCCGAGCCCGAGAATTGCGGCGCAAAGCTCATGCGCGCGCCCGGCAGCTTGTACAGCGCGCCGGGAAACACGAAATCGCTGCCGGGAATGTGCTTGCCATACTTGGTGTCGGCATACATCAACCCGGTCTGCAGCATCAGCCCCGGCACCGCCTTGGGTTGCCACAGCAGTTCCGCGTCCAGCCCCTGCGACACCACTTCCGGAATCGAGCGCACCACGAAGCTGGTACCCAGGAAACTGTTCAACTGGAAGTTGGTGTAGCGCTGATGGAACAAGGCCGCGTTGAGCAACAGATTGCCGCCGGCCCAGGTGGTCTTGGTGCCCAGCTCCCAGCTGTCCACGAACTCGCCCGGGAACGACGTGTCATTCACCGGCGTGATGCCCTGGCCGCCGCTGGACAAGCCATCGAAGGACTGCACGCGGTCGAAGTTGAAGCCGCCGGCCTTGTAGCCGCGCGCATACGACAGGTAGGTCATCGCATGCGGGTTCCAGCGATACGCCGCCTTCACCGTGCCCGACCACTCGTTCTCGCTGCGCGACTGGTGGGTGTTGCGGCCGTTGTGCAGCACGTTCGCCCACGGCAGGCAGCTGTAGCCCACCACATTGCTGATCAGGGCCTGCTGGTTGGCGGCAGGCAGCGAAGCGAACGGCACCCCGCGCGCGGTGAGTGCCGCCGCAATGCGGCCAATCGCCGCCGGGCTGATGCCGGTGGGACCGAAATACGACGCACACCCCAGGCTACCATTGGGGTTGCTGAACGCCGACTGCAGGTCCTTGGTTTCGCGGGTGTAACGCAGCCCCAGGGTGATATCCAGCGCCTCGCTGGCATGCCAGGTGTTGTTGCTGAACAAGGCCGTGCTCTTGGCGTCCTGCTTGTAATGATCCAGCGCGCCCAGGCCGGCGAACACCGTGCCATACGGCCGTCCGGTGGCATCGGCCATGAAGGTGGCGGCATTGGGCAGGCCGGCCAGCGCCGGGTTGATCATCGACAGCAGGCCGATCGACAGATACGGCTCGTACGCCGCGCCCATCCGGTAACTCTCGGTGCGATGGATGGTCTCGTTGCTGTAGAAACCGCCCACCAGCCAGTCGAGCTTGTCGGTGCTGCAACTGAGGTGGACTTCCTGGCTGAAGAATTTCACCCGCGCATAGGATTCATCCTGCTGCGGGTTCATGTAGATCAGATCCGCAGTGGAAAAATCGAAATCGCGGCCGTTCACCGCATCCCAGTCACGACCGGCGGTGATCGACGTCAACCTGGCACCGCCCCACCGATCCAGGTCGATGTTCACTTCCGCCTGCACGCCGCGGTCGTTGATCTTCTGGGTGGTGTCACGGTTGCTGTACGCCACCCGTGCCCACGGGTCGGCCTGGCCGGTGGGGGCGATGGCATTGCCGCCGCCCAGCTTGTTGATCAACACCGAGCTGCTGCCGCTGACCAATTGCACCGCCGTGCAGCAGTTTTCATTGCGGCGGGTGGAATCGGCCGACAGCACAATCTCAACCTTATCCGTCGGGGCCAACAAGAGTTTGGCGCGGAAGGTGTCGAAGTCTTGGTCGTAATCGCGGTTGTTGCTGCGCGGGCCGGGCGCGGTGACCACCTTCATCCAGCCATCGCGGTTGCGATGCGCGGCATACACACCCAGCGCGGCATAGTCGCCCAGCGGCACATTCAAGCCACCGGCCAGGCCCAATGCACCGTAATTGCCGAAGGTGACTTCGCCATTGGCTGAAAACTCATGGTCTGGTTTGCGGGTGACCACATTGATCACACCGGCCGAAGTATTTTTCCCGAATAAGGTGCCCTGCGGGCCCTTCAGCACCTCGATGCGTTCCAGCTCGCCCAGGTCGCCGAAACCCACCGAATTGCGCGGCCGGTACACGCCGTCGATGACCACGCCCACCGACGATTCCAGCCCGATGTTGTCGCCCACCGTGCCGATGCCGCGCAGGCGCGCCGTGGTGATCGCCTCGCTCTGGGTACTGGTCACGGTCAGCCCCGGCACCAGCACCTGCAAATCCTTGATGTCGCGCACGCCGGTGTCCTGCAGGGTCTGCTGCGTCAGCGCCGTGACCGCAATCGGCACGTTCTGCATGATTTCCTCGCGTTTCTGCGCGGTCACCACCATCGTGTCCAACGTCTTCGGCTCGGACTTCTCGGCCGGCTTGGCGGCATCCTGCGCCAGCGCGGGCAGGCAGCTCATCCCCATCAAACCCGCCAGAACGGCGACAGTCAGCGGACGGCGTTGCGGTGACAGGATTTGCGAATGCGTGCGGTACATGGCGTTCCCCCCTTCGGATATCCCTTGCGGGCATTGGTTTTGAACACGACAGACACCGCCATGCAGGCCGGTGACGCCGGGCGCATGTGCACGTCATGTGGGGGGATGCGGCACGGTTTGAAGCTAGCACATCTTCACGCGGAAAGAACATTCCCGCGGATACCGGAAAAACAAGACCCGCCTGTTCGGCGGGTCTTGGGACGATTCCGTTTCAAACGTTACCAACAGCCGCTGGTCGTGGGGCTTTTGGTGCCGGCCTGGTTGATGGTCAGGGTGCCGCAGGAATCGCCGGATTGCTTGCCGGCGGGGGCTGCCGATACGGTGAAGGTTTTGTCGGCCGCCGTGCGCGAGAACGTATAGAACGTCAACGTTTCCGGCTCGCATGCACCTGTCAGCGCGCCGATGGCGGGCGCCGAAGTGTAGGACATGTCGGTGGTGTAGACACGCTCCATGCGCTGCGCCACCGTTGTCAAACACGCCGTCCCCGCCGCCCGGCGCGTCTTGCGCTGGTGGTCGTTGTAGGACGGCAGGGCGATCGAGGCAAGAATACCGATGATCGCCACCACCACCATCAACTCGATCAGGCTGAAACCGGAGACAGCGCGGGTACGGGGTTGAGACATTGCAGATTCCTTGTTGTCATTCATGGCCGTCAATCACTCCGGATTTCACGCCAGGAGACGCGGCTCCATGATTTGCCGGAAATACCGCCGGAGCCTGGCTTGTTGCCGGCATTGGTACCCCCCACTACCAACTTGCCATCCAGGAAGATCGGCAAGGTGGGCATGCCTACGCCGAAGTTCACCGAACCCACTGGCACACCACCAATCACGCTGTCGAGCGTGGAACCATCACCATTCAGATCGAAGAACGAGCTGCCGGCGCTGGTTCCGGTAAATGCATCCAATGCATTGATATAGCCGGTCCCCCCCGACTCGCAGCCATTGCCTTCCGGAATCATGCTGGCGGTGACCAGAATATTCGACACCAGCTGCGCATCCTGCACGATGCGCTCGCCTGCTCCGGGCAAGGTCAGATACCAACCCTTCTTGCCCGCAGGCAGATCCGCCTTGGCATCGAAGGTGCGCACCGGATAACCGTCCTGGATCGCACCGGTGTTGTTCACGCCCCGCTTGACCAGATCGGCGTACGCCACGGTGCTGCCATCATCCACGAACCCGTACATGCCCTGCGTGGAGGCCGTCTTGTCGGCCGCTTCGCCCGTGGTCATGAAACTGCCCGTGCCGAAGAACACCCAACGCTTGTAGGTTCTGGGGTCAGTGGCAACGGTCACGGCGCCCGTGATCGGCTGTACCGCACCGGTGCCGTCGGCAGACTTGGCGGTGAACATTTTGGTGGCCGTCCAGCTGCTGGGGGTGGCGCTGGTCATGTCGAATTTCCAGACATTGCCCAGCCGATCGCCTGCATAGGCATAGGCAATGGACACGCCATCCGGCCCCAGAATGCCGGTCGGTGCGGCCAGCGCATTGGGGGCAACGGACGAGCCGGCGCCCGTGTCGATTTCGCGGATCACGGCGCCGGTCTTGACATTGACCACGATCAGCACGGCCCTGTCATTGGTGCTGTTGACGCCATTGCCAACCACCGCGGCAATATCACCGGTACTGACCTGGGTCAGGATGGGCCGACCGGTGACCAACCCCATGTTGCCATTGGGTGTATCCGACAGCTCCCACTTCACATCGCTGGCACCAAAACTGCCCGGCGAGGTGACATCCAGGCCATACATGCCCTTGCCACCGCGCCCCAACGAGCCAACCAGCAAATTCTGGCTGGGCGTCAACTTGCGGCTGGTAACCGCTACCGGCCCATCCACCGACCATTTGTGGTCGTAGTCGCCACGACTGATCTGCGCCAGGTTGCCAAAATTGAGCAGGTTGGGGACATAGGCAAATTGTTCGACGCCGGTACCGGCATCAAACGCATGCAACATGCCGTCATTGGCCCCTACGTACAGGGTGGTAGTGTCATTCACATAGGCTGGTGAAGAATCCACGATGTCGCCCAGCACGGTGTCGCGCTGCCGCAACTTGCCCACCGCAGTGCCCTCACCCGACTGGTCACCCATGATGTAGTCGGCATTCTTGGCGCCGGTCACCGGGTAGTCCACCGGGCCCACGCCACTGCGATCCAACTTCGTAATCTGGTTGGCGGTCGGGAATGTAGTACCCATGCTGCCGTTGTAGGTGAACACCTTGGACTTGCGGGTGCTGAAGGCAGGAATCGACGCCGTCCAAGCCAATGACGACGGATTGTTGCTGGCATCCAGGGTCCACGCATTCACCGCACCGGTCCAGATGCCCGAGACATAACTGGCATTGAATACCTTGCCGCCGGTCTTGATGGTGGCCGCATTGGTGGCGATGTTGGAGGAAGAGCTGGTGCGGCGGGCGATGGTGGCCAGCGCCTGGGTGAGGCCCTGGGCGAACAAGGAGGGATTGGTGGCCGCCACGAACTTGCCATGACCATTGACGGCGGCGTGCAGCAGGTCATCGACGTTGGCTGCCAAATCATTCCCGGGTTGCGGCCAGTTCAACGGGTTCTTGTTGTATGCGTCATCGACACTGGCAAGCCCCAGCGTGGTTTTCATGCCAATGGAGATGCTGAACGTCACCATGTGCTGCCAGAAGGCAGGGTCGTCATCGGAGGTGGGAACGTTGTTGCCAGCGGGCTTCGAGGGGGTTCCCATCGCGTCGATGTCGGTACGCAGGTCGGTCACCCAGTATTTCATCGCCACATCGGCCAATGTGCTGCTCCAAGTGGTGGAGCCATCACTGAAGGGGCGCGTGGGCGAATAGGTATAGGTTTGATTCGGGTCACCCTTTTGCTTGGGAGCACCGGTAATGGTGGGCTGCGACTTGCTGTCCACATCGCCAGTACTTGCAGTACCACCATTCCAGTAACCATCGGTGGTCAAAATCGTGAAGTTCTGACGGCAGGAGTATTGGTTCGCGCCGGACTCCGGCCCGTACGGGCCGGAAGCACTTGGGCTCTTGAAATACTCACCCGCGTTCTGCAATTCGACCTGAAGGGGAGTGCCTTGACTTGCGTAGGCGGCAAACAAGCGATTGTACCAACGCGAGCGGGTAATGGTTGCCGCCGCATCACCATTGGCCACGTTGCCATTGACGAAGCGCCCGTCGTTGCCATCCGTCACCGGGATATCGAAATTGGGGGAGATGGAACCGTTGTTGCTAGGATGAAGGCTGCGATAACCCACGCGCACCTTGTTGCCCTGTGGCTTGAAGGCCTCGGCAGCACCACCCTTCGCCGCCTTGATGCGAGTACGGTAATAGGAATACCAGGTGGCGAAATTGGTCATCTCGCTCGCAACGCTGCGCCCGGTAGGGGTTGCGGAGGTGCAGTTGATCCAGCCATAGGAGCCGGCACTGTCGCCATCGCAGCTATTGGTCGTGGTGTAGGTGACAGTCAGGGTCACATCCGTGAACGCCTTATTTGCATACAACCCGATGTAGTAAGTGCTGGTGCTTGGCGAGTTGATCGTGCAGGACTCGTTGCTGCTACCGCCGGTGGAAGAGCAGTCAAATGTGCCCGTCGTGGGATTGGAACCCTTGCGGACATACAGATTCAAATCACCGTTGTTGCCACTCGTGGTGACCTTGAAGGCGGTTGCGTCCGCAGGCACGCTGAAACTGTAGTACAGCCAGGCACCTTTGGTCTGGCTCAACCCGCTTTTTGGAAACCCGGCAACCGTGGTAGTCGTGGCTTGCACCAAGCCATATTCCGCTCGCACCACATCCGAAGTGCTGGCAGGAATCTGGTACCGATAGTAGTTATCCACCTTGCCGAGATAAGCATTATCCGAACTCGTCGTATCTTTGGGCGCATAAAACGTCTTGGTTCTGCTCGCCAGGTTCGTGGTACCGCTGGATGTATTTTTATCCACCCCGGTGTAGTTGACGTAGTGGTTATCGCTGTATGCGCTGCCGTAACTCGTACCCCCCGTCAGACGGTTGCCGGAAGCATCCACCCATGGCTCGTAGTCCACCGTGGGGTTGTAATACAGGGTGTTGGTGACATAGTTCTGCATGTACATGTTGCTGCCACCCGTGGAATCCGTGGTCACGGACGTTCCTACGGTGATGCCATTCGCATCCGGCGTGCTGTAGTCCCCGCCCGCCGCCTTCACGATCTTGGTGATGTCCTGATTGTTCATGTTGCCCCAGGCCATCGAGCCCGAGTTGTCCAGAATGAACAGGATATTCGGTGCCACGCGCACGCCGGTATCCAGCGGCTGGTCGGGGATCGGCACATACGTGCCAGCATGCACCGGCAGCGCCAACAGGGTAGCCATGAAGGCCGCAGGTGCCGCCCACCAACGCGTTGTGGCGGCCAGACGGCGGCGGCGGAACTGGGTGTTGAAGCTCTTCATGATCAGACTCACAGCCGCTGGAAGCGGTAGATGACATCGGTTTGCAGGGTCACGGCCGCGCGGCCAACGGCGCGGCTGCGTGCGGTGATGCGGAACATCGGGCCCAGGGTGACCGTTTCCGACGAAGGAATCACGCCACCGGTCTCCATCACGGTCTGGTTTTCACCCAGATATTCGATCCAGTAATCGGTGGTGGTTTGCGGCACGCCATTGGCGCCACCAACCGTTGGTCCGGTGACCCAGGTCGCGCTGCCGGTATCGGTGAAGGTGGGGCAAACCCCTTCATTCGTGCATGTGGCAGCAGTGGGTGTGGTGCTGCGCCACTTTGTATTCGCATTGAGATAGGTCTGGCCCGCTGCAAGCGCCGTCTCTGCTGCCTGCGTAGCCAGGCTGCGGTCGCGCAAATTGGCCGCCATGCGCTCTTGCATGGACGAACTGCGCATTACCGCCACGCCCAGGATGGACATCACCACCAATAAAATCAGCACCACCAGCAAGGAGATACCCTGCTGCCGACGCCCACCCAAATGCATGCGCTGAAAAGTTTTCATAGCCCGCGATTCCTGATACTGACCGTGGCGGCCATGGTGCGGTTGATGTTGCGGTTTTCGCTGGATTTGCTTTGCGAGACCGCACGCATGGGAGCTGTCAGCCGCACGGCGTTGACGTATTGGTAATCCGAGGGCGAGGCTTCATAGGTGGTGGGCGTGCCGCCTGCAATGCGATGAAAGGCCAGCGTCAGGCTTTGCACGCCGTCGGCCACTTCCTGCCCTGCCGCACCCGCACGGGAAACGAACAACGAATTGGCGCTATCACGGCCATTGCTGCCCACATACCAACGGTTACTGCGGAAACGGGCAATGGACATGCTGCCGGCCGCGGCATTGGCGGTATTGGCGGGGTCGAATGGCAGGGCTGCGGCAAAGGTGACCGTCTTGCCGGATATCGCGGCGACCTTGGCAAACCCGGTCATCGCGGCATTGCAGACCATCACGATATCGTTGACCTTGAAAATGTCGGTCGCACTGGGGCTGGATTCCACCAGGGTGACCGAACTGGCGCTTCCCGAGGCCACACGATACGAGAGATCGTCGGCCGAGGTCGTGGTCATGCCGCTGGCGCTGTAGGCCAAGGGGGCACGAAAGGCCGTGCTGTAGCTGTCGGAACCCAGCACCATGGCCTCGGACGAGCAGGCCGAGCTGCCGACCGAGCGAATATCCTTGGTCATCATTTCATAGGCGATACGGGCATTTTCCTGCACCCGGTTCTGGCCTTCGTTGGCGCTGAATGTTTTCTGGTTGGACTGGAACACGGCCAGCGCTGCCCCCAGCACCAGCAAGCCCAGCACCATGGCGATCATCAGCTCCACCAAGGTGAAGCCTTGTTGTTTGGCGTGCATGCGCAAGGAGTTCCATTTCATATGCTGGCATCCGTCACGATCTGGCGTTTGTCATCCGTCGAATTTCCGGCGCGGGTGTCATCCCACTGCACGGTCACGCGGTAATTGTTGCCGCCCAGCGAAACAATTTTCCCGCAGGTGGTCGTCGCGGAGCCAATGGTGTTTTTCAGGCTGGTGACCCAAAAATTGAGATCGTTGGAGGCCAGCGTGGTGCCTGCTGCCGGTGTTGATGTGCAAGACGTGGTCCCGTCATAGACATAGGCGGCCGCATTCGCGCGATTGGCGCGCATGGCTTCGATGATGGAATTGCTGGCCATCACGGCCTGACTGGTTTCCAGCGAGCCCTGGCCGCCCCGCAACGCGATCGACTGCATGGCTGCGATGCCCAGCAAGCCAATTCCCAACACCATGACCGAGACCAGGACTTCGATCATGCTCATGCCGCGCACAGGCGCAGCGCCGATGCGCTGCCGCAACTGCCGACGCTGGGGGATTGCAATACTCATGGGCAAGCTCCGCCGCCATCGTTGTTTTTGGAAATCACCACGCCACTGATCATCACCGTCAGCACGCGTTGGTTGAT
>JAGWUF010000079.1 GCA_028868545.1 Lysobacteraceae bacterium
CACCGGGCCGCTGCCGTCGAGGGTGAAATGCGCATGGCGGGTGGCCGCGCAGTTGGGGATCAGCGCCACCGGCAGGTTGGCGGCGTGGGTCGGGAAATCCTTGATCTTGACGTCCAGCACCGTAGTCAGCCCGCCCAGGCCCTGCGCGCCGATGCCCAGCGCATTGACCTTCTCGAACAGCTCGATGCGCAGCTCTTCGACGCGATTGGACGGCCCGCGCGCGATGAGCTCCTGAATGTCGATTTCCTCCATCAGCGACTCTTTCGCCAGCAGCATCGCCTTCTCGGCGGTGCCGCCGATGCCGATGCCGAGCATCCCCGGCGGGCACCAGCCGGCGCCCATGGTCGGCACCGTCTTCAGCACCCAGTCGACGATCGAGTCGGAGGGGTTGAGCATCGCGAACTTGCTCTTGGCCTCCGAGCCGCCGCCCTTGGCCGCCACGATCACGTCCACCTTGTCGCCGGCGACGATCTTCATGTTGACCACGCTCGGCGTGTTGTCCTTGGTGTTGATGCGCTTGCCGGCGGGATCGGCCAGCACCGACGCACGCAGCTTGTTGTCGGGATCGAGGTAGGCGCGGCGCACGCCCTCGTTCACCGCATCCTCCAGCGAGCCGGTGAAGCCCTCCCAGCGCACGTCCATGCCGACTTCGAGGAACACGGTGACGATCCCGGTGTCCTGGCAGATCGGGCGGTGGCCTTCGGCACACATCCGTGAATTGATCAGGATCTGCGCCATCGCGTCCTTGGCCGCGGGCGATTCCTCGCGCTCGTAGGCGGCAGTGACGGCCTTGATGAAATCGACCGGGTGGTAGTAGCTGATGTACTGCAGTGCGTCGGCGACGGACTGGATCAGGTGCTCTTGCTGGATGACGGTCACGGAATGGGCTGCCGCAGGTCGGGGGAAGCGAAATGATAACGCGCCCCCCCTTTTCAGCGCCGCACAACTGGCGCAGGATGGCACGAGGTCTTACCGGGGGAGCACGCATGGCTGACAGCAGTTCTGCAAGTGGCAAGTTCGAAGGCATCCGTGGTGTCATCAACGATATCCGCCTGCTGCTGGGCGATTTGCTGGGGCTTGGCAAGCCCGACGAAGACACCCAGATGATCATCGAGGTGATTTTCGGCCTGATGGGTTACATGGCCAAGGCCGACCGTCTGGTCAGCAGTCATGAATCCAACCTGGCCAACACCATCATGGACGAGATCGATCTGTCGATGTCGGCACGACGCATGGCGATGGAAGCGTTCGAACGCGGCATGATGCGCAATATCAATATCCATGCGGAGTTGCTGCGTTTCATCGACGCCCATCCCGCGGGCTCCGCACCTGCCGAACGCCTCTACGACGCCCTGCTGCGGCTGGCCACGTCCGACGGCCGACTGGATCCGCGCGAGTACGAGGCCATGGTGCAGATCACCCGTGATCTTGGCCTGCCGGCGGTGACCCTGGACAACCGGCTGGCGATGTTCAACGTCAAGCGCTGAACAACGCAAGCGACGGCGCCCGGTCGAGCAGCTGATCGCCAGGTTCGTGCGAAAGGGCTGACGCGTCGACCCGGGTTGCGGCGTTGGTCTTTGCGCCGGATCAACCCGGATGCTGCGTCGCCGCGTAAAATAAGCGCCTGCCTCGCCCTCCCCCTACCCGCATGGCCGCTCCCTACGGCACCGAAACGGTGCTCGATGTTCGTCATTGGACGGACGCCTACTTCAGTTTCACCCTCACCCGCGATGACGGCTTCCGTTTCGACAACGGGCAGTTCGTGATGCTCGGGCTGGAGGTGGAGCAAGCCGACGGCAGCCGCAAGCCGTTGCTGCGCGCCTATTCCATCGCCAGCGCCAACTGGGAAGAACAGCTGGAGTTTTTCAGCATCAAGGTGCAGAACGGCCCCTTGACGTCGCGCCTGCAGCACATCCGGCCCGGGGACACCGTCCTGCTTGGCCGCAAACCCACCGGCACCCTGCTGATCTCCGACCTGCACCCGGGCCGCAACCTGTATCTGCTGGCAACCGGCACGGGGCTGGCACCGTGGCTGTCGGTGATCAAGGACCCGGATACCTACGAACGGTTCGAACGGGTGATCTTGTGCCACGGGGTGCGCGGCGCCGAGGATCTGGCCTACCGCGATTACATCGAACGCGAACTGCCCAACCACGACTTGCTGGGCGAAACCCTGCAGAACCGCCTGCTGTACTACCCGACGGTGTCGCGTGAAGAGTTCGAATACAAGGGACGCGACCAGCGCGGCCGCATCACCGACCATCTCGATCAGGGCCGCATCGCCGCCGCGCTTGGCATCGAGGTGCTGGACCCTGCCCACGATCGCGCCATGATCTGCGGCAGCCCGCAGATGCTGGCCGACTTCCGCGGCATCCTCGATGCGCGCGGCTTCACTGCCTCGCCGCGCATCGGCACCGCCGGCGAATACGTGTTCGAACGGGCATTCGTGGAGAAGTGACGCGCCTCAATTCGTGCCGTAACGCAGCCAGAGCCGGGCATCGCTTTCATTGCTGAACATGCGGACGTGGTAGCCGCGTTCCAGCGCCATCAGCTCGGCCTCCTGGATCCGCGACATCTGATCGACCCGGCCTTCCACATAGGCAATCCGGGCCTGTTCCAAGCCCTGCCCGGCAATGGCAACGAAAAACCGTTCCAGATCCTCGGGCGACATCACGTCGCTTTCCTTCGCATCCAGCAGCAGAAGCTGGCGGGCCCCGAGGCTGCGCACGCGCTGGCAAATCAACAGCCAGTATTCGCGGGTCACCGGCAAGCTGCTGTCGGCATCCCCGAAAATGCGCACGGACAGCAACGGGGGCTGGAATGCCATTTCCAGCCGATAGCCCTGCCCGCTCACCACCTCCGGGGTCATGCCAGGGCATCCTCGATGGCACCACGCAGGGCATCCGGGGTTTCAGTCGGAGCATGCCTGCTCAACACCTGGCCATCCCTGCCGATCAGGAATTTGGTGAAATTCCATTTGATGGCATCGATGCCCAGCAAACCACCCTTCTGCTGTTTCAGCCATTTCCACAGCGGATGCGCAGCCGACCCGTTCACTTCGATCCGGGCGAACATCGGAAAGCTGACGTCGTAATGCAGCTTGCAGAAGCTGCGGATCTCCTCCGCATCCCCCGGTTCCTGATGGCCGAACTGGTTGCAGGGAAACCCCAGCACCACCAGACCGCGCTTGCGATAGTCCCGCCACAACGCCTCCAGCCCGGCGTATTGCGGGGTGAAACCGCACTGGCTGGCCACGTTGACCACCAGCAGCACCTTGCCGCGATACTGCGCCAGTGACTGCGGACTGCCGTCCAGCGCCATCGCTTCGAAGTCGAACGCTGCCTTGCCCATCGTGGCCACAACTCCTTGGCGGGTTTCGCGTTGCACAGGGTATCGCATGCGTGTGGTTGCGCCATGCAGTTCGCGTCCCGGCGGTGCAGAAAGCCATCACGTTCGCAGTGTCTATCACAACCTGCGCCTTCGCGTTGCGCTACCCTTGGCGATTACCTGCCAAATCTGCGATCCGTCATGAACCAACCCATTGCCTGTGCTCTCGCCCTTGCCATCGCCACCATCATCAGCGGCTGTGCCACCACGGCACCCGCTGCCAGGAAACAGGAGGCTTCGATGACCACCGCCCCCGCCATCGCCTACCAGGGCCCGTTCGCCGCCCCCAGTCCGCTGGTGCTGAATTACCCCCGGTTCGACCAGATCGCCGATGCGGACTTCGCCCCCGCATTCGATGCCGGCATGGCGCAACAGCTGCGTGAAATCGACGCCATCGCCAACAACGCCGAAGCCCCCAGCTTCCAGAACACCATCGTGGCGATGGAAAAAAGCGGGCAGCTGCTGGATCGTGCCACCAACGTGTTCTTCAACCTGGTGGGCACCGACAAGAACGACGCCCGCCAGAAACTGGAAACCGACTACGCGCCGAAGTTCTCCGCGCACCGCGACGCCATCTCGCTCAACCCGGCGCTGTTCGCCCGCATCAAATCGCTGTACGACGCGCGTGACGGTCTCGGGCTGGATGCCATCGACAAGCGCCTGCTGGAAAAGCGCTACCAGGACTTCGTGCGTGCCGGCGCCGCATTGTCTGCCGAGCAGCAGGCCCGCATCCGCGACATCAACACCCAGATGTCCAAGCTGGGCACCCGCTTCACCCAGAACGTGCTGGCCGAGGTCAACGCCTCGGCCATCGTGGTGGACAGCCGCGACGAGCTCAAGGGCATGAGCGAGGAGCAGATCGCCGCTGCCGCAGAAGCCGCCAAGGCGCGCAACCTGCCGGGCAAGTTCGTGATCGCCCTGCTCAACACCACCGGACAGCCCGCCGAGGCCCAGCTGCAGAATCGTGCGCTGCGCCAGCGCCTGCACGAGGCATCGGTGGCACGCGGCAGCCGTGGCAACCAGTGGGACAACACCGGCATCGTCTCGCAGATCCTGAAGCTGCGTGCCGAACGTGCGCGCCTGCTGGGCTACGACACCTCGGCCAATTTCGTGCTGGCCGATGAAACCGCCGCCAACCAGGACAACGTCAACAAGATGCTGCGTGCGCTGGCACCGAAGGCGGTCACCAATGCCCGCCGTGAAGGCAGCGACTTGCAGGCGATGATCGACAAGCAGCAGAAGGCCGCGCACCAGCCGTCCTTCCCGTTGCAGCCCTGGGATTGGTCGTACTACAGCGAGAAGGTGCGCGCCGCCAAGTACAGCTTCGACGAGTCCCAGCTCAAGCCCTACTTCGAAATGAAGAACGTGCTGGAAAACGGCGTGTTCTATGCCGCCAACAAGTTGTATGGCATCAGCTTCAAGGAACGCACCGACCTGCCCAAGTACCACCCGGATACTTTCACCTACGAAGTATTCGACAAGGACGGCAGCCCGCTGGCGATTTTCATCTTCGACCCCTATGCGCGCGCCTCCAAGCGCGGCGGCGCGTGGATGAGCACCTACGTGGCGCAGAATGCGCTGCTGGGTGAAAAGCCGGTGGTGGCCAACCATCTGAACATCCCCAAGCCCAGCGATGGCAAGCCCACCTTGCTGACCTGGGATGAAGTCAACACCGCGTTCCACGAATTCGGCCACGCCCTGCATGGCTTCTTCCAGGATGTGCGGTATCCGTATTTCTCGATGAACGTGCCGCGCGACTTCGTCGAATACCCGTCGCAGGTCAACGAGATGTGGTCGGACTGGCCGGAAGTGCTGGCACACTATGCCAAGCACTACCAGACCGGCGAAGCCATGCCGAAGCCGCTGCTGGACAAGGTGCTCGCCGCTTCGAAATTCAACCAGGGCTTCGCCACCACCGAGTATCTGGAAGCTGCGATGCTGGATCAGCGCTGGCACCAACTGCCGCTGGAGCAGATTCCCGACGCACCGGGCGTGATGGCGTTCGAGACCAAGGCGCTGCAGGCCGACGGCTTCGACTACGCACCGGTGCCGCCGCGCTACAGGACGCCCTACTTCAGCCACATCATGGGCGGCTACGCGGCGGGCTACTACGCCTATATCTGGTCGGAAGTGCTGGCCGCCAACACCACCCAATGGATCCGCCAGCACGGCGGCCTGAAGGCGGAGAACGGCGACCGCGTGCGCGCAACGGTACTGGCACCCGGCGGCCAGATCGAAGCGGGCAAGCTGTTCCCCAACCTGTCCGGTTACGAGGCCAAGATCGAGCCGCTGCTGGAAGCGCGCGGCTTGAACAGCAAGTAATCCGCACCGGTCAGCGGGCAACGACGCCACCTGCGGGTGGCGTTGTCGTTTGCGGGTATCGGGCTTGCGCGAATCAACCCGCCCGGAACAACGGGCGATACACCGGCGCCACCAGTGGCAGCAGCAAGCTGGCCGGCACATCGGCGGTGCGGGTGCCGTCTTCGTACCTGCCCACCTGCTCGGGCGGGAACACGAAACGCAGCGCGCGAATGCTGCCATCGGCATTCATCACCGGCTCGAACCTGGCGAAATGCTGCGGCGAGGGCGTGGTGCCCGCATCGATCCACTTACTGCCGCTTTTCAGCAACCGCGCCCGGGCATCGGCTTCCTCGCCGTCATCGTCAAGCTGCTGCGAAAGCGCCGTCATCAATTGCTCGCGCACGTGCGCCGCGACCGGCTGCCAATTGCCGGCATCCGGAATCAATTGCTCGGCCGCCAGCATCTGCTGCATCTGCGGCAGCCAGATGAAACGCTCCACCAGCGGGGCGCCATGCGCGCCACCGGTGAAACTGCTGCCTTCCGCAGCCACCACAACCACCCGCGGCGTCTCCACCACTTTCGAGAATGACAGGCTGAGGTCATACGGAACGTCCGGCTTGCGCCCGTTCAAACCGTCGACCGCCCGCATCAACCGTGTCCGCGCGCCCTCGGCAAAATCGTGCAACGCCCGCGCCAGCGGCGGATAACCAGCCGCCACCTGCGGATAGCTGATCCCCACGATGTAGGACGGCGTGGTCTCGATCACATCCTGCAAGACCACCGGCGCTGCCATCACGGGAGCCGTCTTGTCCGACGTCGACGTGCCGGAAGTGCCATTCTCCGAACCCGGCCCGGCCTCCCGGCTGCAGGCCGCCAACACCAGCACCAGGGGCACAACACGCAGGATCGTGGTCGGGCAGACACGCATGGCAGACATGAACCGGTGGGGGAACGGCTGCGGCGCTGCCGCGATGCAATTTTGCCATGCCGGCAGCGGCATTGCAGCGGCAGCGGCGAGCGTCGTCGCCCATCGCACCGCGCGGTTGCTGACGCATGCCAGGCAAGTGCCTGCCTGTGCGCAAACAACAAAAAAACCAGCGATCGCTCGCTGGTTTTGATGTTGGATGGTGCGCCCGGAGAGATTCGAACTCCCGACCCCCAAGTTCGTAGGCGGTCTTTGGGGGTCGTTGCGCTACGACGCCAACTTGCCTCATTCGGCGAGAAACGGCAAGCCCTTGCTGGCACTACGTTTCAGCTCGACACATTCGACACCGTAACGTGCCACTTTTCCCCGCAGCACCGCCCGTGGGCACGAGGTTGGCACGGAAGATGGCACGGAAGTGACCTTCAAGTGTGATGGCACGGGCACCGCAACGGCCTTTGCTTGGGGGTCGAATTCCCGGCCTTCTGCCCGTGCGGAGAGTCGATCCAGACCCATGAAGTGACACAAACCTCTCCCTACCGTGGCACCAGTCGACCGATGACCGGCATCAACCACTTTTCCAGTTCGGCTACCACTGTGATCAATGGCGGTGCGTCACCTTCGACGTTTCGGATGAAGGCGAGCCACTGGGCTTGCCGGGTATGGTTCATTGCAAAAGCGGCTGTTAGCCCATCCGGCGTGGCCATAGGCAGCGCAGTTCCGCGGCGCTCGAACGTGGCGCTGATGGCTGCCGCGAGGCGCTCCTGATCCAGTGTGCGAGTCGCCAGTAGCGCCCACACGTCGTAATAGTCCTTCAGGCGGGAGTTAGCCAGACCGAGCTTGACCATCGCCTCGAACTTCTCTGCGATCACCGCCT
>JAGWUF010000080.1 GCA_028868545.1 Lysobacteraceae bacterium
GCCAGCGCTGCATCCAGCTCGGCCACGTGCCGCAGCACGCCGCGCACCAGATCTTCGAAATACTCCAGATCGGCCACTTCATGCGCCTGCTCATGCGCGAACTGGGCAATCAGGCCGCGCTCGTCGGCGTGGTTGATCTGCCACGCATAGATGGCCTGCAAGGCGCGCCGGCGCGAACGCGAGCGGGCCACGGGGTCCAGCCCGTCGGGGCGGCGGTGGTGCGAGTGGTGCTTGTTCATGCGTGCTCCTGCAGCTTGCGGCGCAGGTCGGCCATTTCAATTGCCACCAGCGCCGCCTCTTCGCCCTTGTTGCCGTGTTTGCCGCCGGCGCGCGCCAGCGCATCCTCGAATGTTTCCACCGCCAGCACCCCGTTCAACACCGGCACGCCGGTGGCCAGCGCCACCTGCATCAGCCCGTTGGACGCACCGTCGGCCACTTGCTCGTAATGGCGGGTATCGCCGCGCACCACGCAACCCAGCGCCACGATGGCCACATGCCGACCACCTCGAGCCAGATCGCTGGCGGCCATCGGCAGCTCCCAGGCACCGGGCACGCGCACCACGTCGATCGCGGCTTCCGTCACGCCGTTGGCCACGAACGTGGTGCGGGCGGCACGCACCAGCGCATCGGTGATGCGCGGGTTCCAGCGGCTGGCAAGGATCGCGAAGCGGGCGTCGGGATGGACGCGCAGGTCGCCTTCGAAATGCGGCATGGGCGGGCGAAGCAAGTGGGGAAGCTGCGCAGTTTACCGCGCCGGCAGCACCACGTATTCCACCACCTCCAGCCCGAACCCGGCCAGCCCCACCTGCCGGCGCGGCGTCCCCAGCACGCGCAGGTGGCGCGCACCCAGATCGTGCAGGATCTGGCTGCCGGCGCCGTTGCGTCGCCATTGCGCCAGCGTCCCGGCCTTGCTGGCGGGCGGTGCCGGCTGTTCGCGGATGCGTGCCAAGGTGGCCTCGGCGTCGGGCGCGTCTCCCAGCAGCACCAGCACGCCGCGATCTTCGGCGGCGATCATCGCCAGCACGTCGCCGACCAGCGGGCCGAAGTCGGCGCGCCGCCAGTGCAGCGCGTCGGCCAGCGGGTTCTGCTGCTGCACCCGCACCAGCACCGGCGCATCCCCGGCCACCTCGCCGCGCACCAGCGCGTAGTGCAGGCCGCGGGTGAGGCGGTCGCGCCAGGTGTGCAACTGGAAGCGGCCGTGGTCGGTATCGATCTCGCGGCTGTCGATGCGCTCGACGGTGTGTTCGGTGTCCAGCCGATAGCGGATCAGGTCCTCGATCGAGCCGATCTTCAGCCCGTGCTCGCGCGCGAACGCCTCCAGCTGCGGGCGGCGCGCCATGCTGCCGTCGGGATTGAGGATCTCCACCAGCACGCCGGCTGGTTCGAAGCCCGCCAGCAGGGCCAGGTCGGCCGCCGCCTCGGTGTGCCCGGCGCGGTTGAGCACGCCGCCGGGCTGGGCGGTCAGCGGGAAGATGTGGCCGGGCTGGCTGAGGTCGGCCGGCTTGGCATCGGGCCGCACGGCGGTGCGCACGGTATGTGCGCGGTCGTAGGCGCTGATGCCGGTGGTCACGCCCTCGGCAGCTTCGATGCTGACGGTGAAATTGGTGTGGTGCTGCGAGGTGTTGTCGCGCACCATCGGGTTCAGGCCCAACTGCGCGCAACGCTCGCGGGTCAGCGACAGGCACACCAGCCCGCGCGCGTGGGTCACCATGAAATTGATGTCCGACGGCTTGACCAGCTCGGCGGCCATGATCAGGTCGCCTTCGTTCTCGCGGTCTTCGTCGTCGACCACCACCACCATGCGCCCGGCGCGCAGTTCGTCCAGCAGTTCGGGAATCGTTGCAAAACTCATGTCCAGTCCTTCGTTGCCTGCAGGCGCTCGGCATAGCGCGCCAGCAGATCCACTTCGATGTTGACCGCGGCGCCGACCTGCAGCGCGCGGAAGGCGGTGTGTTCCACCGTATGCGGGATCAGCGCGACATCGAAACCGGCGTCGTCGGCGGCGTTCACGGTCAGGCTGACGCCGTCCACGCAGACCGAGCCTTTGTGCGCGATGTAGCGCAGCAGCGGTTTCGGCGCGGTGAACCGCCAGCGCACGGCGCGGGCGTCGTCCCAGTGGCGCTCTGCCATACCCAGCCCATCGACATGTCCGCTGACCAGATGGCCGCCAAGGCGGTCGCTGGGCAGCATGGCGCGCTCCAGGTTCAGCGGCGCGCCGATGGCGAGCTGGCCGAGCGTGGTCAGGGCGAGGGTCTCGTTGGAAGCATCGACGGCGAAGCTTGCCGCGTCGAATGCGACCACGGTCAGGCAGCAGCCGTTGACTGCAATACTTTCGCCCAATTGCACCTCTGCAAAGGGCAGCGTGCCGGTGTCGATGACGAGGCGCGCATCACCGCCGCAGATTTCGCGTGCGGCCAGCCGGCCGACGCCGGCAATCAATCCCGTGAACATCAATCCTTCTCCGGGCGCAGCAGCAGGCGGAAATCCTCGCCCACCACCGCGCTGTCGATGCGGCGCATCTTCAACCGCTGCGCCATCGCGTCGATGTGCAGGCCATCGAACAACGGGCGGGCGCTTTGCCCCAGCAACACCGGGGCCACGTACAGCAGCAACTCGTCCACCAGCCCGGCGTCGAGGAAGCCGCCGGCCAGGGTGGCACCGGCTTCCAGTTGCACCTCGTTGATGCCGCACGTGGCCAGCAGCCGCAGCACCGCATCCAGGTCGAAGCGGGTGCCCTGCACCGGCACTGCGACGTGTTCGATCTCCAGCCCGCGCGGCAGCCGCGCATCCGGAGCGTGGATGTACAGGGTCGGCGCATCGCCCTCGCGCACGCGACCGCGCGCCACCGTGGCCAGCCCCGGATCCAGTACCACCCGCAGCGGCGGCACGCATTCCGTGCCGTCATCCAGCCGCACGGTCAATTGCGGATCGTCGGCCAGCACGGTGCCGGCACCGGTCAGCAGCGCGCCGCTGCGCGCACGCCAGCGCTGCACGTCGCGGCGCGAAGCTTCACCGCTGATCCATTTGGAATCGCCCGACGCCAACGCGGTGCGGCCATCCAGGGTGGTGGCCAATTTCACCCGCAGCCACGGCCGGCCGCGCTCGATGCGAGAGAGGAAGCCGCGATTGAGTTCGCGCGCCTGCGCTTCCAGAAGTCCGTGCTCGACCACGATGCCGGCCGCGCGCAATGTTTCGAAGCCGGCACCGTCCACCTGCGGGAACGGGTCGCGCATCGCCGCCACCACCCGGCTGACGCCGGCAGCCACCAACGCCTCCGTGCACGGCGGCGTGCTGCCGTGATGGGCGCAGGGCTCCAACGTCACGTAAGCCGTCGCGCCGCGCGCGCGATCACCAGCGGCCTGCAATGCGAACACCTCCGCATGCGGCCCACCCTTGCGCTGGTGCCAGCCCTCGCCCACCACATCCTCGCCGTGCGCAAGCACACAGCCCACCATCGGATTGGGGCGGGTGGTGTAGGCACCGCGTTCGGCCAAGCGCAATGCGCGGGCCATCAGCGCGTGGTCGGCGGCAGAAAAAGGGGACAAGAAACTCATTTCTTCGCCCCCTTGTCCGCCACCGCATGCTCCCCGAGCAAGGACAGCTGCCCTTCACCCGGCAACTCGCGTTCCAGCCGGTCCAGTTCCTCGCGGAAGTCGGCCACGTCTTCGAAACTGCGATAGACCGAGGCGAAGCGCACGTAGCCGACGTGGTCGAGCTTGCGCAGCTCGGCCATCACGAATTCGCCGATCCGCCGCGCCGGCAATTCGCGCTCGGCGGTCATCCGCAACTGGTGCACGACAGCGCGCACCGCCGCCTCCACCTGTTCCTCCGACACCGGGCGCTTTTGCAGGGCACGGTCGAACCCCACCCGCAACTTGCGCGCATCGAAGGCCTCGCGGCGACCGTCGGATTTGACGATCACCGGGAGTTTCAGCTCGATGGTTTCCAGCGTGGAAAACCGCTCGCCGCAGGCTTCGCAGCCACGGCGACGGCGGATGGTGGCACCATCCTCGCTGACCCGCGAATCGATCACGCGGGTATCACCGTGCTGGCAGAACGGGCAGTGCAAGGCTTATCCGTAGGCCGGGAACTGCTTGCACTGCTGCTCGACGTTCGCGCGCACGCCGGCGATCACGCTGTCGTCGTTCGGGTTGTCCAGCACGTCGCAGATCCATTCGGCCAGCGCCACGCAGTCGGCTTCCTTGTAGCCACGCGTCGTCACGGCCGGGGTGCCGATGCGCAGGCCGGACGTGACGAAGGGCTTGCGCGGGTCGTTCGGCACCGAGTTCTTGTTGACGGTGATGTGGGCCTTGCCCAGCGCTTCTTCGGCCTGCTTGCCGGACACGTCCTTGCCGATCATGTCGACCAGCATCAGGTGGTTTTCGGTGCCGCCGGACACGATCTTGTAGCCGCGCGAAATGATGACCTTGGCCATCGCCTGCGCGTTCTTCACCACCTGCTGCTGGTAGGCCTTGAACGCCGGGTCCAGCGCTTCCTTGAACGCCACCGCCTTGGCCGCGATCACGTGCATCAGCGGGCCGCCCTGGATGCCGGGGAAGACGATCGACTGCAGCTTCTTCTGGATCTCTTCCGCCTGCTCGCCCATCGCCGCATTGCTGGCGATGATGATGCCGCCGCGCGGGCCGCGCAGGGTCTTGTGGGTGGTGCTGGTGACCACATGCGCGTGCGGCAGCGGGCTCGGGTACACGCCGGCGGCGACCAGCCCGGCGACGTGGGCCATGTCCACGAACAGATAGGCGCCGATCTTGTCGGCAATGGCGCGGAAGCGTGCCCAGTCCACCACCTGTGAATAGGCGGAGAAGCCGGCCACCACCATCTTCGGCTTGTGTTCCAGCGCGAGGCGCTCGACTTCGTCGTAGTCGATCAGGCCTTGGTCATTCACGCCGTACTGCACCGCGTTGAACAGCTTGCCCGAGGCATTCACCTTGGCGCCGTGGGTCAGGTGGCCGCCGTGCGCCAGCGACATGCCGAGGATGGTGTCGCCCGGGTTGAGCAACGCGAAATACACCGCCTGGTTGGCCTGGCTGCCGGAATGCGGCTGCACGTTGGCGTAGTCGGCATCGAACAATTTCTTCAGGCGATCGATCGCCAACTGTTCGGCGACATCGACGAATTCGCAGCCACCGTAATAACGCTTGCCCGGATAGCCTTCGGCGTACTTGTTGGTGAGCTGGCTGCCCTGCGCTTCCATCACCAGCGGGCTGGCGTAGTTCTCGCTGGCGATCAGTTCGACGTGATCTTCCTGGCGGCGATTCTCGCCGGCAATGGCGGCGGCAAGTTCGGGATCGAAAGCGGCAAGCGTGTCGGCGCGGGAGAACATCGGGCGGCTCCGGAAATGGGGGACGTGGGGAAGTACAATTCTAACGGGTTCGCCCTGCCGGCACCGGTTTGGCCGCCTTGCCCGCGCCTTCGCGCGCCGACTGGCGCACCTCCGTCACCAGGGTAGGCAACGACCAGGCGCCGCCTGCGGTCACCATCCGGCACATGCCATCCCCGCTGGAATCGGTATGCACGAAGGCCCGTCCATCCCAGTTCCAGGTGTCGCTCCAGATGCAGTCGGCAATCCCGCGCCCTTTCTGGGTGGCACCAATGGTGCCGGCACCGTCGTACTCGCTGCCACTATCGGTGACCTGCACGGGCGGTTTTCCTCCGCCCACCACCCAGTAGCCGTAGCCCGCGTTGTAGGCCGCCAGCCAGCAGCGCGCTTCCACCAGCTGCTGGGTGGCGGACAGCGGCCAGACAGTCAGGGTGCCGGCATCCGGATCGTCCTTGTCCGCGGCCGCAGTCAGCGCCTCGCAGTCCTGCCCCTTGCCCAGGCTCTTGCGCAGCGTGGCACGCATGACATCGGCCTGCGCCGGTGCCAGCACCGTGCCCGACGCCGTTTTCGGTACCGCTGCAGCCAGCACCACCGGAGCCGGCAACGGCGGTAACACCGAGGCTTCATCGCGCTTGCCGCGTCGTACCAGCGCGCCGGGCGTACCCAGCCGCCCTTGCGCCTCGTCCATCTTCAGCAGAACTGCCGTGGCGCCGGCCGCCGACAGCACCCAAGTCGCCTTTCCGCTTTTCCATTCGATCCGGCCATTGCCGCCCAGCGCCGGCAGCAGCGCCGCCACCAACGCTGTCGGCAGCTCGGCGACGAGACGCCGCTTGTCCACCGTTACCGTTCCCGCCGGCTTGCCGGCCAGCCACAACGCCAGCGGAATCTTGTCCGGCAGGGCTTGCACCAGCGCCACGTCCTCGTCGCTGCCATCGCCCAATCGCAGCTGCACCGTGACCGCCGTCGCCGGCCCCGCTGCCCGGGTCAGCAAGATCGACACCGCATGCACGTCGCCCTCCTTCTGGAAGCCGGCGGCGCGACAGGTGCGGGTGTTGTCGCAGACCAGCTCCCAGTCCTTGTGGCTGAACGTGCCCTCATCGCCCGCCCGCGCGCCCGGCGTCAGCAGCAGCAGCGCGGCCAGCACCAACCCGCTGCGTCTTGCATTGCCCATCTCGGCCTCCATCGCTTCGATGCCACCAGTATGGCAAGACCGGCACCCATCGCATCAACCCGGGCCTCCCGCTGCCACCGGAAGCCTGCCCCACCGCGCGCTATAATCGGCGGTTCCCGAATCACCCGCGCGGCCTGCCCACCCGGTGCAGGCCGCCGCCGTACGCCCGGAGCGCGCATGTCCTCGCAATACATCTACACCATGAACCGCGTGTCCAAGGTGGTCCCGCCGAAGCGGCAGATCATCAAGGACATCTCGCTGTCGTTCTTCCCCGGTGCCAAGATCGGCCTGCTGGGCCTGAACGGCGCCGGCAAGTCCACCGTGCTGAAGATCATGGCCGGCGTGGACAAGGATTTCGAAGGCGAGGCGCGCCCGCAGCCCGGCATCAAGGTCGGCTACCTGGCGCAGGAGCCGGAACTGAACCCCGAACACACCGTGCGTCAGGCGGTGGAGGAAGGCGTGGGCGAAGTGCTGCAGGCGCAGGCGCGGCTGGACGAGGTTTACGCCGCCTACGCCGAGGAAGGCGCCGACTTCGACGCGCTGGCCAAGGAGCAGGAACGCCTGGAGGCGATCCTTGCCGCCGGCGACGCGCACACGCTGGAAAACCAGCTGGAAGTCGCCGCCGACGCGCTGCGCCTGCCGCCGTGGGACGCCATCGTCGGCAAGCTGTCCGGCGGCGAGAAGCGCCGCGTCGCGCTGTGCCGCCTGCTGCTGCAGAAACCGGACATGCTGCTGCTCGACGAACCGACCAACCACCTCGACGCCGAGTCGGTGGAGTGGCTGGAACAGTTCCTCGCGCGCTACACCGGCACCGTGGTGGCGGTGACCCACGACCGCTACTT
>JAGWUF010000025.1 GCA_028868545.1 Lysobacteraceae bacterium
TCCGCGGCTTCGCGCTGAAGTTCTACACCGAGGAAGGCAACTGGGACATGGTGGGCAACAACACCCCGGTGTTCTTCATCCGCGACCCGCGCAAGTTCCCCGACCTCAACAAGGCGGTCAAGCGCGACCCGCGCAGCAACCTGCGCAGCGCCACCTACAACTGGGACTGGTGGACCTTGCTGCCCGAGGCGCTGCACCAGATCACCATCGTGATGAGCGACCGCGGCATTCCGAAGTCGTACCGCCACATGCACGGCTTCGGCTCGCATACCTACAGCTTCTGGAACGAAGCCGGCGAGCGCTTCTGGGTGAAGTTCCACTTCCGCACCCAGCAGGGCATCGAGAACCTCAGCGATGCGGAAGCGGCCGAAGCCATCGGCAACGACCGCGAAACCCACCAGCGCGACCTGTATGACGCCATCGAACGCGGCGACTTCCCGAAGTGGACGATGTACGTGCAGGTGATGCCGGAAACCGACGCCGGGAAGGTGCCCTACCATCCGTTCGACCTGACCAAGGTGTGGCCGCACGGCGACTATCCGCTGATCGAGGTCGGCGAGTTCGAGCTCAACCGCAATCCCGAGAACTTCTTCGCCGACGTCGAGCAGAGCGCGTTCGCGCCGTCCAACCTGGTGCCGGGCATCGGCGTGTCGCCCGACAAGATGCTGCAGGCGCGACTGTTCAACTACGCCGATGCGCAGCGCTACCGGCTCGGCACCAACTACCAGCAGATCCCGGTCAACGCCGCGCGCTGCCCGGTGCACAGCAACCACCGCGACGGCCACGGTCGCGTCGACGGCAATTATGGCGACCTGCCCCACTACGAACCCAACAGCTTCCAGCAGTGGCAGGAGCAGCCGCAGTTCCGCGAACCGCCGCTGAAGCTCGGCGGCAATCTCGCCGACTGGTTCAACTACCGCGAGGACGATGCCGACTACTACAAGCAGCCCGGCGACCTGTTCCGGCTGATGACACCGGACAAGCAGCAGCTGCTGTTCGACAACACCGCCCGCGCCATGGGCGATGCGCCCGATTTCATCAAGCAGCGCCACATCGACAACTGCACCAAGGCCGATCCCGCCTATGGTGCCGGCGTCGCCGCGGCGCTGGCGAAACTGGCCGGCTGATGGCCCGGAAGCGCAGCGCAGCAGCAAGGCTGCGCTTGCGCATCGCCCACCCGCGATGTTCAGGATGATTGACGCGGGCTGGGCGTAGGATGGTGGCCTCCAACCCACGGGCCCTCGCCATGACCGCATTGACCAACGACCTGCTTGCCCAGCTGCAGGGCGCGCCGCTGCAACAGATCGCCAGCCAGCTGGGCATCGATCCCCAGCAGGCCTCCAGCGCCGTCGGTACTGCGCTGCCCTTGCTGATGGGCAAGCTGGGCAGCAACGCCGCCAGCCCACAGGGTGCGCAAGCCTTGCTGGGTGCATTGCAGAACAACCACAGCGGGCTGGATCTGGGCAGCGTACTGGGAACGGTAATGGGCGGTGGCGGCGGTGCCGCTGCCAATGGCACCGGCATCCTCGGGCATATTTTCGGTGGCCAGCAAGACGCCGCCCAGGCCGGCGTGGCGCAGGCCACGGGCTTGCCGCAGGCGCAATCCGGGCAACTGCTGCAAATGCTGGCACCGCTGGTAATGGCCTATCTGGGCAAGCATGTGGCGAGCAGCGGCGGTGCCGATGCGCTGGGCAGCCTGCTGGGGCAGGAACACGCGGCCATTCGCCAACAAGGCGGCAGCGGTGGCGGGCTGCTGTCCTCGTTGCTGGATCGGGATGGCGACGGCCAGCTGGGCTTGGGCGATGCGCTCAAGATCGGCAGCAGCCTGCTGGGTGGCGGGCGCTGAGGCTGGCCATTTCCAACCCTCCCGGAACGGGTGTCCCTGCCCCGCTCCGGTACCGCTTGCCATTGCAAGTGCCGTCTGCAGACCGGCGCAAGTGCGTCTATGATCACGCAGGGGATTTCAACGGAAGATGCATGTGAGCAATTGGCTGGCGGGGCTGTTCCAACGGTTGTTTCGTTCCAGCACCACACGTGCAGGTATCCTGGCAATCTCGGAGGATGTCGATGCCGAGATGCGTGACGTCTTCATGGCCGAATTGCACGACATCATCCAGAACATCGGCAACGCGTTGGCAGCCTGGCGCAACGATTATTCCAACCCCACCCAGACCCGCGCCATGGTGCGCGCCTTTCATACGTTGAAAGGCTCGGCCCCGATCGTGGGCGCCACCCAATTGGCCGAACTGGGGCTGGTTGCCGAGCAAGCCGCCAAGCAGGCCATGCGCAAGCGCAACCCCGATCTTTCGTTGATTCAGGCCATCGAAGCGGCGGTGGCCTTGCTGCCGGACTGGGCCGCTGCCGTGCGCAACAGCCAGCCGGTGCCCGCCGAAACCCGCAACGTGATCAACGCACTCAAACGTGCAATGAAGTAAGCGGGCACAAACCGGGGCACGAACTCAGGCCAGCGCCTGCTGCAGGTCGTCCCACAGGTCTTCCACATCTTCAATTCCCACCGACAGCCGCAGCAGGCCGGGGGTGATGCCGGTGGCCAGCTTCACGTCGTCGGGCACCATCCGGTGGGTCAGCCCGGCGGGATGCTGGATCAGGGTGTCGGTGGAACCGAGGCTGACCGCGGCGGTCATGATCTTCACCGCCGCCATGACCTTCGCGGCGGCGGCGTGGCCGCCCTTCACCTCGAACGCCATCAGCGCGCCGGGGCCGGACATCTGCGTTCCGACCAAGTGCCCGTTCACGGCCCCCTTCAAGCCCGGATAAAACACCTTGCTCACCGCCGGATGCTCGGACAGGCGCTGCGCCAGCACCTGCGCGTTGGCCTGCGCCGCTTCCACCCGCAGCTTCAGCGTGGGCAGGCCACGGTGCAGCAGGTAGGCCGCCATCGGATGCAGCAGCGCACCGGTGGCCGCACGCATGGTGCGCAGCGGGCCGGCGCTGGCTTCGTCGCAGCACACCACCCCGGCAATCACGTCGCCATGGCCGCCCAGGAACTTGGTGGCGCTGTGCCAGACATAGGTCGCGCCCAGCTCTGCCGGGCGCTGCAGCACGGGCGAGGCGAAGGTGGAATCCACCAGCACCGGCACCTTGCCCGCGGCCTGCACCACGGCGCGGATGTCGATGAGGTTCAACGTGGGATTGGACGGCGTTTCGATGATGACCAGCGCGGTGTCGGCGCGCAGGCGCGCACCGATGTCGGCCGGGTCGGTCAGGAATTCGGCCTCGAGGCCGCAGATGCCGCTGTGCAACAGGTGGTCGGAGGTGCCGTACAGCGGGCGCACCACCAGCACATGCTTGCCGTGCTGCGCGCGCGCCATCAGCACGGCGGTGAGCGCCGCCATGCCGGAACCGTAGGCCACGCAGGCCTCGGTGCCTTCCAGCGCGGCGATCGCGTTTTCCACGCGCGCCACGGTGGGGTTGTGCAAGCGCGCGTAGATCGGATTGGCCGCATGCGCTTCGCCCTTGATAAGCGCATCGAAGCTGGCGGTTCCCACGTCCAGATCCGGAATCGGATACGTGGTCGACAGATCCAGCGGCGGCGCGTGCACGCACAGCTTGTTGAAGTCTTCACGACCGCCGTGGACGGCTTTGGTCTGGAAACGGTGCATGGCGGCCTCGAATGCGATGAAATATCGCTATCCTAAAACCCTGTTCGGCATGAATTCGTCATTCCGAATGATATTTCGTCAGGACACCAAACCGTCATGCTCGATCGAATCGACTACGACCTGCTGCGCCTGCTGCGGAAGAATGCGCGGCTGCCGAACAAGGATCTGGCGGAAAAAGTGGGGATTGCGCCCTCCACCGCACTGGAACGGGTGCGGCGAATGCGCGAAGACAAGATCCTGCTGGGCTACCACGCCGAAATCGCACCGGCAGCCATGGGCGTGGGCCTGCAGGCGATGATTTCGGTGCGGCTGGCAAGGCATTCGCGGGCGTTGGTCGACGGCTTCCACCAGCACCTGCTGGGCTTGCCGGAGGTGCTGGCCTGCTACCACGTGGCCGGTGCCGACGATTTCCTCGCCCACGTCGGTGTGCGCGACAGCGAGCACCTGCGCCAGTTCACCCTCACCGCCTTCACCGAGCGCGAGGAAGTGGCGCACATCGAAACGCGGCTGATCTTCGAATTCCAGCGCAACGTGGAGCTGCCGGCGCGGGACACCGGGGCGTGACGCGCCGACACTTCACTGGAACAGGCGATAGGTGCGGGTGCTGACCTCGGACACCCAGCGCAGGTAGCTGACCCGCCATTGCCGCCCGATGTTCGGCTCCCACGGGTCGTACACCATCAGGGTGGTGCCGCGGTCGCTGGGATCGTTGTCACCGCGGATGCCGACCACCAGGGTCATGTGCCCCGGGCTGCCCTGGTAACCGCCGGGGATCCGGCGCAGGTAGCCGCCGGTGTTCCACAGCGTATCCACCATCACCGGCCCCTGCCGCACCATCGCCGCGAACGCCTGCGGCATCCACGAGGCCGGCGGATACGCACGCAGGTGGTGCACCCGCGCATAGCGCTCGGTTTGCGGCACCCAGTTGGCGACGTCCGATTGGTTGTACAGGCCGTTGGTGCGTCCCACATGTCGGCAGGCGTCACCGCTTTCACCGCGGCAACGCTGCTGTTCTTGAGCATGGCCGTCGCCGCCGCCCAGCAGGTGCTGTTGGTGGGCTGGGGAATGAGGGTGCGCTGGTGCCGGGCCGGCGGATAGGCCTCCGCGTCGAACAGCGCATTCTGGGTGCACTGCCCCGCTTCGCCATCCACCACCAACCAGGCCTGGTCCTGATAGCGACGCACGGACCGGATGGCTAGCACCTTTCGCCTAGCCCGCAGCCGGGCGCATCAACTGGCGTCGAGATCGCCCAGCGCGCGGATCAGCCGACGTGCGCGCTTGTCTGGCTTGTGCTCCGGCGGGTGGTAGCCGGCGCGCTCCGCGGCGCGCTGCGCGCGGGCCTGCTCGCGTGCGAGCCGGGAAGCTTCGGATTCTCGATACAGCAATTGCGCGGCACTGGCCGGACCGCGCATGGCGGCCAGCGCCAGCACTTCGATCTCGAAACGCTCCTCCAGCCGCGTCACCCGCAATGCATCACCCGCCCGCACATTGCGCGACGGTTTGGCGCGTTGCCCGCCGAGCTCCACCTTGCCGGTATCGACCGCCTGCCTGGCCAGCGCACGGGTCTTGAAGAAGCGTGCTGCCCACAGCCACACATCCAGACGCACGCCGTCGTTGCCGTTTTCCATCGTCATCCCGTCGCGAAAACGCAAACGGCCACCCGAAGGTGGCCGTCATTGCACAATCCGCGCCGCGCCTTACTCGGCAGCAGCTTCGGCCGCGGCCTTGGCACGCGCCTTGGCATTGCCGGCCAGGTCTTCCTTGATGCGCGCCTTCTTGCCTTCCAGGCCACGCAGGTAGTACAGCTTGCTGGCGCGCACCGCACCACGGCGCTTCACTTCCACCGAGTCGATGGTGGCGCTGTGGGTCTGGAACACGCGCTCCACGCCGAAGCCGTGGGAAATCTTGCGCACGGTGAACGCGGAGTTCAGGCCGGCGTTCTTCTTGCCGATGACCACGCCTTCATAGGCCTGCACGCGCTCGCGGTTGCCTTCCTTCACCTTCACGTTGACGACGACGGTGTCGCCGGGGCCGAAGTCGGGCAGCTTGCGCGCGACCTGCGCACTTTCGAAGTCCTGCAGCAGGGTATGGATCGAGGGCTTGTTCATGGGATCAACCTGTTTGAGTTGTGTTGCGTGCTTTTTGCACGCGCCTGTTGGAGTGGTTGTTGCGCGAGTGCACGTGGACCCGCGTCATGGCACGATGGAGCAGCTGGGGCAATGCCCAGCCGCGCATTATAGCTGAAAATTCCTTTCCACGCCGTTTCAGGCATCCCCATCGGGCGGCTCGCCGAGGGCGTGCAGCCAATCGGCACGAAACGCCTCCAGCAGGGTGCGATCGGTTTTCGACAACGTCGTCTCGTTCAGCAATTCCGGTCGGCGCAGCCAGGTACGGCCCAGCGACTGCTGCCGGCGCCAGCGCGCAATCGCGGCGTGATTGCCGGACAGCAGCACCTCCGGCACTGCGCCCAGTGCATGCGCCACCGGGCGGGTGTAGTGCGGGCAATCCAGCAGGCCATCGCCCTCGAAACTGTCCTGCACGGCCGATTCGGCATCGTTCAGGGCACCTTCCTGCAAGCGTGCCACCGCGTCGATGAGCACCGCCGCCGCCAGTTCGCCACCGGACAGCACGTAATCGCCAATCGAGATTTCCTCGTCCACCTCGGCCTGCAACAGGCGCTCGTCGACGCCCTCGTAGCGGCCGCACAGCAGCACCAGCCGCGGCAGCGCCGCCAGCTCCCGCACCTTGCGCTGATCCAGCCGGCCGCCCTGCGGGCTGAGATAGACCACCCGCGCCGGGGCCGGATCAGCGTCGCGCGCCGCGCGGATCGCCGCGCGCAGCGGGTCGATCAGCATCACCATGCCGGGCCCGCCGCCGAACGGGCGGTCATCGACCCGGCGATAATTGCCTTCGGCGTAGTCGCGCGGATTCCAGCCGTGCAGCGACAGCAGCCCGCGCTCGCCCGCGCGCCCCACCACGCCATGCGCAGTGATTTGTTCGACGAACTCGGGGAACAGACTGACGATGTCGAAACGCATCGGCATCCGCCTCAGAAATCCGCGTCCCAGTCCACCGTGACGACACCGGCCTCGATATCCACCGAGGTGACGTAAGCCGGCAGCACGAATGGAATCATGCGCTCGCGCTCGCCCTGCACCACCAGCACGTCGTTGGCGCCATTGTTGAACAGATGGGAGACCACGCCGAAGTCCGCACCGTCCAGATTGACCACGCGCAGGCCTTCCAGATCCACCCAGTAATACTCGCCCGGTGCCGGCGACGGCAGCGCCGAACGCGGCACCAGGATGTCCGTGCCGCGCAGCGCATCGGCGGCGTCGCGGTCTTCGATGCCGGGCAGCGAGGCAATCAGCCCCTTGCCGCCTTCGCGCACCTTCGCGCCCTCGCACAGGTGCTCGTTGCCACGCGCGTCGCGCAGCGTCCACGGCTGGTAGCGGGCGATGGCATTTTCCGGCGTGGTATGGCTTTCCAGCTTGACTTCGCCACGCACGCCGAACGCACCGTGCAGGCGGCCCACGACGATCATTCGCGGGGTGCTGTCCGGTGCATTCATGTTGTACGTCTCCGTCACAGCGCCCGGATGCGGGCGCTGCGTTGCCAGAATCAAGCCGCCTTGCTGGCGGTCTTGTACAGGTCGGCAACCTTGTCGGTCAGCTGCGCACCGTTGTCCAGCCAATGCTTGATGCGGTCGAGGTTCAGCTCGACGCGCTTTTCCGCACCCTGCGCCACCGGGTTGTAGAAGCCCACGCGCTCGATGTTGCGACCATCACGGGCGCTGCGGCCATCGGTGACGATGATGTGGTAGAAGGGACGCTTCTTGGCGCCGCCACGGGTAAGGCGAATCTTGACCATTGCAGTTTCTCGGTGTTGCCCAGCGTCCGGGATGGACGGGTAAGCCGGTAAGTATAGCGGTACCGGCTATCATGGGGAAGCCGCCCCTGCTTCAGCCCTTTGCCGCATGCGGGCTGACGTAATCACCGACATGGGTCCGGAAGGCGACATTGAGGCGGTTCCAGCCGTTGATGGCGATGATGGCCAAGGTCAGGTCCACCAGCTGCTTTTCATCGAAGTGCCGGCGCGCCTGCGCATACACCTCGTCCGGCACGTCCGCAGTGCTGGCAAGCTGCGTCAATGCCTCGGTCCACGCCAGCGCCGCACGCTCGCGTTCGCTGTAGCAGGGGGCATCGCGCCAGGCGACGAGCAGGTGCAAGCGCTGCTCGGTCTCGCCCAGCGCGCGTGCGTCCTTGCTGTGCATGTCCAGACACCAGGCGCAGCCGTTGAGCTGGGATGCGCGCGCCTTCACCAGTTCCAGCAGCAGCGGCTCCAGCCCGCTTTTGTGCACCTGATGCTCCAGCTGCAGCATGGCCTTGAAGGCGTCCGCGGACGCGGCCTTGTAATCGAGACGTTGCGACATCAGCACTCTCCTTTTTCAGCAAATTCACCCGAACCACTGCTGCACGTCGTCATAGCCAACGCCTGACGCCAGCGCATCGAAACCACCGCCATCGCGCACCGCCTGCGCGGCATCGCGCGCAGCAGACAGCGCCACCATCGCCAGCCGCGTCGCCGTGCTCACCCGCGCCACGCCCAGCCGGCCCAGCGCAGCCAGGTCCGGCAGGCCGGGACGGGCACCGATGTTCACCGGCGCGGCAACCGCGGCGCAGAACTCGCCGATGGTGGCCGGGTCGGCCAGCGCGATCGGGTAGATGCCGTCGGCACCGGCGTCCAGATAGGCGCGGGCGCGACGCACGCCGTCTTCGAACAGCGCATCCGCGGCCATCCCGCCGACGATCCAGCCGTCCACGCGGGCATTGATGAAGGCGGCAATGCCCATCGCCTCGGCCGCCGCGTGCGCCGCCGCGATCCGTGCCGCGGCATCGTCGAGGCTACGCAGGCGGGCGTGGGCGATGCCGTCTTCCAGGTTCAGGCCCACCGCGCCGGTGTCCAGCAGCGCGCGCACGCTGTCGCCCACCTGCGCGGGCGTGGCACCGAAACCGGCTTCGAAATCCACCGTCACCGGCACGTCCACCACGCGCACGATGCGGCGCACGGCCGCCAGCAGTTCCGGCAGCGGCAGTTGTTCGCCATCGGCATGGCCAAGCGACCATGCCAGCCCGCCGCTGGTGGTGGCGATGGCCTCAAACCCCATTTTGGCGAACATCGCCGCGCTGCCGGCATCCCAGGCGTTGGGCAGCAGCAGCGGCTGCCCGGCCCGGTGCAATGCGTGAAAATGCCGGGTTTTGTCCATCCGACGCTCAGCGCATCGGCATGCCGCCGCGCCCGCCCATCATCCCGGACAGGCCGCGCATCATGCCCTTCATGCCGCCGCGCCCCAGCTTGCCCATCATCTTTTCCATCTGCTGGTACTGCTTGAGCACCTTGTTGACGTCGGCCGGGGTCAGGCCACTGCCGCGCGCCACACGCGCGCGCCGCGAACCATTGAGCAGATCGGGGTTGCGGCGTTCCTTCTTCGTCATCGAATTGATGATGGCGATCATGCGCGGCACTTCCTTGCCGGTGACCTGCTGCTTCACCGATTCGGGCAGTTGCCCCATGCCCGGCAGCTTGTCCATCAGGCCGTGCAGCCCGCCCATGTTCTGCATCTGCTCGAGCTGGTCGCGCATGTCGTTCAAGTCGAATTTCTTGCCCTTGGCGACTTTCTCGGCCAGCTTCTTCGCCTTGTCCTGGTCGACCTGCGACTCCACCTGCTCGACCAGCGACAGCACGTCGCCCATGTCGAGGATGCGGCCGGCGGCGCGGTCGGGGTGGAACACGTCCAGGCCGTCGGGCTTTTCGCCCACGCCGACGAACTTGATCGGCTTGCCGGTGATGTAGCGCACGGAAAGTGCCGCGCCGCCGCGGGCGTCGCCGTCGGTCTTGGTGAGCACCACACCGGTCAGCGGCAGCGCCTCGCCGAAGTGCCTGGCCGTAACCGCGGCGTCCTGGCCGGTCATCGAGTCGACCACGAACAGGGTTTCGACCGGGTTCACCGCGCCGTGCAGCGCCTTGATCTCGGCCATCATGGCGTCGTCGATGCTGGTGCGGCCGGCGGTGTCGACGATCAGCACGTCGGCGAAGGTCTTCTTCGCCTCGTCGATGGCGGCCTTGACGATGGCCTCGGGCTTTTGCGTCGCGTCGGACGGGAAGAACACCGCGCCCACCTGCCCCGCCAGCGTCTGCAATTGCTCGATGGCGGCCGGACGATAGACGTCGGCGCTGACCACCATCACCTTCTTCTTGCGCTTGTCCTTCAGGTGCTTGGCGAGCTTGGCCACGGTGGTGGTCTTGCCGGCGCCCTGCAGGCCGGCCATCAGGATGACGGCGGGAGCCGGCACGCTGAGGTTGAGCTCCGCGGCCTGCGAACCCATCACCAGCGCCAGCTCGTCGCGCACGATCTTCACCAGCACCTGGCCGGGGCTGAGTGAGCGCATCACTTCCTGGCCCACCGCACGCACCTTGATGCGCTGGATCAGCGCCTGCACCACCGGCAGCGCGACGTCGGCTTCCAGCAACGCGATGCGCACCTCGCGCACGGCCTCGCTGATGTTGGATTCGCTGAGACGGCCACGACCGCGCAAACGCTCGATGGTGCCGGACAGGCGTTGGGTCAGGGATTCGAACACGCGAAGACACCAAAAAATGACGAATCGGGGATTATAGCGGCGCGTCATGGCGGCGCGCGAACAACGCCGGGATCGAGGCAACCGGCTAGACTGCGCCGAACATCTCACGCGGGTGACGATCATGAAACGGCATTGGATTCCGAATCTACTGATGGCGGCAGCATTGGCATTGCCCGGCCTGCCCGCGCTGGTGCATGCGCAAGCCAGCACCGCGGGCAAACCCAAACCACCGCCGCCGACCGCACGGCTGGCGGTGGCCGCCAACTTTGCCGACGCCGCCCGCCTGCTGGGCAATGCCTATGCCAGGCAAAGTGGCCATCGCATCGAGATCAGTTCGGCATCCACCGGCAAGCTGTACGCACAAATCCACAACGGTGCGCCGTTCGACGTGCTGCTTTCCGCCGACGCGGCCACTCCGCGCCGTCTGGCCGATGAGGGCCTGGCCGATGCCGACAGCGTGCAGGACTACGCCATCGGTCGGCTGGTACTGTGGAGCCGTGACCCCGGACTGGTGACCGACGGCGAGGCTTTGCTGCGCAAGGGACATATCGAACGTCTGGCGATTGCCAACCCGGATCTGGCGCCATACGGCGAAGCGGCGCGCGAGACGCTGAACTACGTGCGCCGCTGGTCGGAATTGCAGCCCGCTCTGGTGCTGGGGGAAAACGTGGGCCAGGCCGCGCAGTTCGTGACCACCGGTGCCGCCCCACTGGGCTTGCTGCCGCGCTCGCTGGTGCTGAAAGCAGGCAAGGGCAGCAAGCCTGGCTCGGGCTGGGACGTGCCGGCACGCTGGCATTCCCCGATCGTGCAATCCGCCGTGTTGCTCAAACACGGCTATCGCAACCCGGCCGCGCGCGGCTTCCTGAAGTACCTGCAAAGCCCGGCCGCGCAGAAGCGGATCCGCGCGCTGGGTTACGACTGAGTTTTCGATGACGGCAGACACCCCCGCCTGGATCGCCGCGGTCTGGGTGACCTTGAAACTGGCGGGGCTGACCACGCTCATCCTGCTGCTGCTGGGCATGCCGCTGGCGTGGTGGCTGGCGCATTCGGGCTCGCGCTGGCGCCTGCCGGTGGGTGCAGTGGTGGCGCTGCCGATGGTGCTGCCGCCGACGGTGCTGGGGTTCTACCTGCTGCTGGGGCTGGCCCCCCACGGCCCGATTGGCCAGCTGGCCAGTGCCCTCGGCCTGGGCACGCTGGCGTTCACCTTCAAGGGGCTGCTGCTGGCCTCGGTGCTGTACTCGCTGCCGTTCGTGGTGCACCCGCTGCAAGCGGGCTTTTCCGCGATCCCGAAGGACACGCTGGAGGCCGCTGCCACCCTGCGTGCCGCGCCGCTGGATCGCTTCTTCTCCGTCGTGCTGCCACTGTCGCGACCGTCGCTGGTCACCGCCACCTTGCTGGGCTTCGCGCATACCGTGGGCGAATTCGGGGTGGTGCTGATGGTGGGCGGCAACATCGAAGGTGAAACGCGCGTGCTGTCGGTGTTGCTGTACGACCAGGTGGAAGCGATGGCCTATGCCGACGCGCATGTGCTGGCGGCCTGCCTGCTGGGATTCTCGTTCGCGCTGCTGCTGCTGATGCAGTGGCTGGGCCGGCGCACGGCGGTGCTGCATGGCGGATGACATCCGGATCACCCAGCGGCTGGTGCGTGGCAGCTTCCGGCTGGACGTGGACGTGACCTTGCCTGCGCGGGGCGTGAGCGTGATCTTCGGCCCCTCCGGCTGCGGCAAAAGCACCCTGCTGCGCGCCATCGCCGGGCTTGAGCCGGCAGCCAGCGGGCAACTGCACGTCGCCGGCGCATGCTGGCAAGACGCCCGCCACCGCCTGCCCGCGCATCGCCGCGCCGTCGGCATGGTGTTCCAGCACAGCGCGTTGCTGCCGCACCTGCGGGTGGACGCCAACCTGCGCTACGGCTGGAAGCGTGCGGGCGCGCCCACTGCCCTGCTGGAGCAGTGGATCGAACACCTGCAACTGGCACCGCTGCTGGCGCGCCGCCCGCAATCCCTGTCCGGCGGCGAACGCCAGCGGGTCGCATTGGCGCGGGCCTTGGTCACGGCCCCCGAATTGCTGTTGCTGGACGAGCCGCTGAGCGCGCTGGATGCCACGCGGCGCGCCGAGATCCTGCCGTTCCTGGAGGCGGTGCGGCGCGAGGCCGGCGTGCCGATCCTCCACGTCACCCATGCCATCGAGGAAGTGGCGCGGCTGGCCGACCACCTGGTGTTGATGGAGGCAGGCCGCTGCACCGCCGCTGGCAACGCGCTGGAGCTGCTCAATCGCGCCGACCTGCCGCTGGCATTGCGCGAGGATGCCGGCGTGGTGTGGGAAGCGGAAGCCCGCGCGCGCGATGCCCATGGCCTGCTGGAACTGCACACGCCGGCCGGCAGCCTGTTCGCGCATGGCGAGCCACACCCGCCCGGCACCCGCCTGCGCGTGCGCATCCAAGCCCGCGATGTCAGCCTGGCCTTGCGCCGGCACGACGATTCCAGCCTGCTCAACCTGCTGCCCGCCACCCTGTTGGCGTTAGAAACTGCCCCCAACGGGCAGGTGCAGGCGCGGCTGGAGGCCGGCGGCACACCGCTGCTGGCACGCATCTCGCACCGCTCGCTGGAGCGGCTAGCGTTGCAGCCGGGGATGCCGCTGTGGGCGCAGATCAAGGCGGTGGCGCTGCTGGTGTGAAGCGGGCTTGATCCGGGTCAATCGGGCGCGCGGGCACTGCGGTTAGGCTCGCCTGATCGCCTCCCCACGGCGTCGGCCCCGCTCGTCGCCCTCTCAGGGAGAACCCCCCATGCCGCCTCTGTTGCAACACGTCCGCAACTCCACGGCCACCCTGTCACCCGGTTACTTCAGTATGGTGATGGCCACCGGCATCCTGTCGCTGGCGGCGCAGCTGATGGGCGTGCCGTGGCTGGCCAAGGCCCTGTTCGTGTTGAACTGGGGCTTGTTCGCCACGATCGGCACGCTGGCCCTGCTGCATCTGTACTGGCACCCCCGACGCGTGCTGGACGACCTGTTCAACCATCTCAATGCACCCGGTTTCTTCACCTTCGTTGCCGCCTGTTCGGTACTCGGCAGCCAGAGCCTGCTGATCGGCGGCAGCCTGCATCTGGCCGCGCTGCTGGGTGGCATCGGCTTGCTGGCCTGGGTCGGCTTCACCTACACCATCTTCACCGTGCTCACGGTCAAGCAGGACAAGCCCGAGCTGGCGCGCGGCATCAACGGCGGCTGGCTGCTGGCGGTGGTGGCCACCCAGTCGATGGCGGTGATCGCCGCCCTGTGCTCGCAATACGTGGACCAGCCGCTGCGCATGGAGATGAACTTCTTCGCGCTGTCGATGTGGCTGTGGGGCGGCATGCTCTACATCTGGATGATGTCGCTGATCTTCTACCGCTACACCTTCTTCGCGTTCTCCCCCGCCGACCTGTCGCCGCCGTACTGGATCAACATGGGAGCAATGGCGATTTCCACCCTGGCCGGCTCGCTGCTGATCCTCAACACCCCGCACGCGCCGTTCCTGCACTCGATGCTGCCGTTCCTGAAAGGCTTCACGGTGTTCTACTGGGCCACCGGCACCTGGTGGATCCCGATGCTGGTGGTACTGGCAGTCTGGCGCCATGGCGTGCGCCGTTTCCCGTTCACCTACGACCCGATGTACTGGGGCGCGGTGTTCCCGCTGGGCATGTACGCGGTAAGCACCCATCGGATGATGCAGGCGATGGAGCTGCATTTTCTCGGTCTGCTGCCGCAGGTGATGTTCGGCATCGGCATGCTGGCCTGGATCTTGTTGTTCACCGGCCAGCTGCGGGCGTTGTACCGGCAATGGCAGACGCTGCCGGATGCACCTGCGCGCTGAATTCACCGCAGATTGATTCGGATCAATTTCCCGGCTGCAAATCGCTTTATTCTTCGCTATGTACTCAATCACATAGCGAAGACACCCCCATGCGCATGACTGCTCTCCTGCTTGCTGCCCTGCTGTTGGCCCCCGCCGCCGTCCCGCTGGCCCACGCCGATACGCCGGTTGCCGCCGCCAACGTCAAACCCAGTTTCGAAGTGCGGATCAGTGGTGCAGTGAAGGCGCCAGCCGACTTCGACGTGGCCGCATTGAAGAAGATGGTGCCGCGCAACACCGGGCCGATGGACGTGGTCTGTGCCTCCGGTGCCACCGTGGGCAAGGTGAACAATTTTCGCGGCGTGCGCCTGACCGACGTGCTGGACCGCGTCGGCATCGATGTCGGCGGCCACAAGGACGGCCGCCGCATGGTGGTGGTGGCGCGCGCCACCGACGGCTACGTGGTCACCTTCTCGTGGAACGAGCTGTACAACACCCCCATCGGCAGCCAGGTGCTGGTGGCCTGGGAAAAAGACGGCAAACCGCTGGAGGCCAGTGAAGGCCAACTGCTGCTGATCTCCGGCAAGGACACCAAGACCGGTCCGCGCCATGTGCGCAATCTCAATGCGATTGAAGTTCTGCGCATGAAGTGACTCTTGGGCTTGGCCTAGCTTTGCTTGGCACAGGGACGTGCCTCTTGCTCCACCCACGCGACCGGCAAGACCGCCCCGCAAACGGGTGGCGGATTGCTGCACGCCCGATTCCCGCACATGACCACTTCAATGATGAAAAACTTTCCACGCATTCCTCTCACCCGCGCCGCGCTGGCCTGCGCCCTGCTTGCCTGCCTGGCCTCCGTGCACGCCGAAGACGGCCGCGACAAGACCGGCAAACCCTTCGATCTCGGCCGCGTGGTGGTGCACGGCAAGCAGGACACGCAGCCTGCCGCCGGTGAAACCGCCGTCACCCGCGAACAGCTGGATCTGCTCAACCGCGAAACCGTGGGCGAAGCCGTCGCCACCGCGCCCGGCGTGGCGCTGTCCCACAACAGTCGCAACGAATCCATGGTGTACGTGCGCGGCTTCGACCCGCGCCAGGTGCCGGTGTTCCTCGACGGCATCCCGCAGTACGTGCCGTATGACGGTTATATCGACTTCGGCCGCTTCACCACGTTTGATCTGGCCGAAATCCGCGTCGCCAAGGGCGCGGCCTCGCTGCTGTACGGGCCGAACACGCTGGGCGGCGCGATCAATCTGGTCTCGCGCAAACCTGAAGCGCCACTGGAAGGCGATGTGCGGCTGGGGGCCGGCAGCGGCGGCGAGCGCAAGGCAGCGGCCAACCTTGGCATGCGCCACGGCGACTGGTATCTGCAGGCCGGCCTGTCGTGGCTGGATGCCGACAATTTCCCGCTGCCGGGTGGCTTCATCGATTACAAAATCAAGCCCACCGATACCGGCAGTCATCGCGAAAACGCCGACCATAGCGACCGCCGTACTTCGATCAAGATCGGCTATGCGCCCAGCGCGCACAGCGAATTCGCACTGGGCTACGTGAAGCAGGACGGCGAGAAAGGCAACCCGGTCTACACTGGCCGCAGCACCAGCGGCATCCGCTATTGGCGCTGGCCGTGGTGGGACAAGGAAAGCCTGTATTTCATCGGCAATGTCGGGCTGGGCGAGCACGGCAGCCTGAAGCTGCGCGCCTACGAGGACCGCTACGGCAACGGGCTGGAGGCCTATACCGATGCCAGCTATGCCACCCAACTCAACACGACGAGCTTTCCCAGCGTGTATGCCGACAAGACCCGCGGCGTGAGTCTGGAATACGCCACCCAAGCGCTTGCCAATCACGACCTGCACGTTGCGTTGCATTACAAGAACGACCGCCATCTGGAAACCAACCCCAAATCACCGGACAAGGCCTATCGCGACGTCACCACCTCGCTGGCGCTGGAAGACAGCATCACCCTGGGTGGCGGTTACGGCCTGCGGCTGGGCGCAAGCCACGAGCAGCGCGATGCCAAAGAGGTCTATTTCTGGCCGACCGGCAAGACCCACGCCAACAATGCATTGATCGAACTGCAACGCGATCTTGGCGAACATGGCCAACTGTTCGCCAGCGTCTCGCACAAGACGCGCTTCCCCACCATCAAGGATCGCTACTCCGCACGCATGGGCAGCGCCCTGCCCAACCCCGACCTGAAGCCGGAAGCGGCACGTCATTTCGAACTGGGCTGGCGCGGGCAAGCGTGGGTCGGCGCGCAACTGGAAGCGTCACTGTTCCACAGCCGCATCGACGATCTGATCCAGGATGCGTTGGTCAATTCCAACCAGTGCGGCAGCACGGTCTGCAACCAGGCGCAGAACATCGGCCGGGCGCGCAATCGCGGGGTGGAGCTGGCGTTGCAGCAGCGCATCGGCGAGCGCGGGCAGCTGAGCGCGACCTATACGTGGCTGGATCGCGACAACCTCGGCAATCCCGCCGTGAAGCTGACCAACAGCCCGCGCCAACGCCTGTTCACCTATGGGCAGTGGGCGTTCACGCCGCAGTGGAAGGCGGCGGCCAGCATCGAAGCGGAACAGGGCCGGATCGTGCCGGTGTCCGCCTCCGGCAAGACTACCTTCCTGCAGCTGCACGGCTACGCTCGCATCGATGCCAAGCTGGTGTTCGCACCGCGCGATGACATCGAACTGGAACTGGGTGGCCGCAATCTGGGCAACCGCTGGTACGAATTGGCCGACGGTTTTCCGATGCCGGGCCGTAGCTGGTTCGCCAACGTCAGCTATCGGTTTTGACAGCACTTCCCACACTCGTCGGCAACAGGCCGGCGGGTGTGGTCACACCGCCACGGCCAGAATCACGTGCGAGGATTTGATCAGCGCCAGCAGTGGCACCCCCTCGCGGATACCGAGTTCTTTCACGCTCTCGTTGGTGACGGTGGCGGTCAGGCGCCGCCCACCGTTGAGTTGCAATTCCACCTCGGCATTCACCGCACCCTCGCGGCAGGCCAGCACGGTGCCGGCCAGCGCGTTGCGTGCGCTGGTGCGAACGCCGGGCGCTGCCAGCACCACAAAGGACGATTTGACTAGCGCAATCGCACTGCCGCCTTCGCGCAAGCCCAGTTCGTCCACGCTGGCATTGGTGATGATGGCGGTGATGCGATCGCCGCCGTCCAAATCGAGGATGACCTCGCTGTTCACCGCGCCACGCTGCACGGCATGGATGCGGCCCTCGTACTGGTTGCGGGCGCTGGTTTTCAGCATGAGATTTCCCAATCGTTTCAATAGCTGCTCAAGACCGGCGGCCTCACCCTGCCCCGCCAACAGGCGGGCCTGCAACGCAGTCAGGGCCTGATGGAAGGCCAGCACGCGCCGCCCCATGTCGGTCAGCCGCGCACCGCCACCGCCGCTGCCGCCGGTTTCGGCCAGCACCAGCGGCTCGCCCACGAAGATATTGAGCGCGGCAATGGCATCCCACGCGCCCTTGTAGCTCATCCCCACCGCACGCGCGGCGGCACTGATCGAACCCTGTGCATCCAGCGCCTGCAACAAGCGCGCCCGCTGCGGAGTCAGGCTGGTGCCGGTACCGCGCAGGTCGATCAGGGGTTCAAGCAGGGCTGTGGTCATGCGGAAAAATGCAGCAGGCGGCGTGGCAGGGTACGCCACGCCGCCTGCAAGCGTCGATCAACGCGCTGCTGCCTTGGCGTCGATGATTTCCGGCAGGTCGGTTTCGCGGTCGATCTGCGGGAAGTGGCGGCGTTCCATGCGACGGATGGCGAAGTGCATCCACAGCAATGCGGTGCCGACAAGGACGAACAGCAGCATGAAGCAGCTGGTCCACACGCCGGTGAGGTCATTGAGGGCCCCGAAGGCGATCGGCAGGACGAAGCCGCCCAGGCCGCCGATCATGCCCACCACGCCACCCACCGAGCCCACGTACTGCGGGTAGTACACGGGGATGTGCTTGTACACCGCCGCCTTGCCCAGCGACATGAAGAAGCCCAGCACGAACACCAGCAGGGTGAACGGCACGACCCCAATCGCCAGATGGAAGGTGATATCGCCCTTGATGCCTTTCACCACGTATTGGGTGTCGGGATAGGCCAGCAGGAAGCAGCAGACCACCGAGACACCGAAGGTCCAGTACATCACTCGGCGCGCACCCAGCTTGTCGGACATCCAGCCGCCGACCACGCGGAACAGACTGGCCGGAATCGAGTAGCAGGCCGCCAGCACGCCGGCGGTCTTCACGTCCATGCCGTAGGCGCCGATCATGTAGCGCGGCAGCCACAGCGCCAGCGCCACGAAACCGCCGAACACGAAGAAGTAGTACAGCGCGAAACGCCACACCTGCAGATTTTTCAGTGGCGCCATCTGCTCGGAGAACGGCATCGGCTTGACGCCGGCCTTGCGGCGCTGCTCCAGCGAGGGGTCTTCCTCCGACAGCAGGAAATACAGGATCGCCATCACCGCCAGCCCCACCGCCCAGATCTTGGCGACCATCGTCCAACCGGCGGCCACCATCACCATCGGTGCCAGCAGCTTGGTGACGGCAGAGCCAATATTGCCGGCGCCGAAGATCCCCAACGCGGTGCCCTGCTTCTCGGTCGGGAACCACTTGGAGACGTAGGCCACGCCCACCGAGAACGAACTGCCGGCGATGCCCACGCCCAGCGCCGCCAGCAGGAACTGCGGGTAGGTTTCGGCGTGGGTGAGCATCCAGGTGGCCGCCGCGCCTGCCAGCATCACGCCGGTGAGTACCTTGCGCCCACCCACCTGGTCGGCCCAGACGCCCAGGAAGATGCGCAGCAGCGAGCCGCTGAGCACGGGGGTGGCGATCAACAAACCGAACTCGGTGTCGTTGAGCCCCAGATCCTTCTTGATCTGGATGCCGATGATCGAAAAGATCATCCACACCGCGAAGCAGGTGGTGAAGGCGATCGTGCTCAGCCAAAGCGCCCGCTGCTGGCGGGCGCTGCTGATGGTCGAAAGATCTTGCATTGGCTTGCTTCCGTTTCAGGTGATGAACCTTCGCCGATGGCAAACCCGAGAACGAAATCAGGTTGCCCCGGCTTCAATCGCGTCCAGCCCGCGCACCTCGTAGCGTTCCTGCAAGCCTTGCAGGTATTGCTGGAGTTCGCGTTGCCGAACCTGCAGTTCAAGATAGTCGGAAATGCGCTGGTGGACTTGATCGAACGCAAGTTCTTCGCCGCTTTCGATCGCGTCCACGCAGACCACGTGATACCCCCAGCGCGACTCCACCGGGAACGCTGCCAGGCCGTGCCGCAGGCGGAACACCTGGCGGTCGAATTCGGGCGTGGCCTGGCCCCGCTCCAGCCAGCCCAGCTCGCCACCTTCGTCCTTCGACGGGCAGTCGGAATGACGCAGGGCGAAGTCGGTGAACAGGTGCGGCTGCGCCTTCAATTCGGCGATGAGTTTTTCCGCCTGCTCGCGGGCATTGAAACGGCCATTGACGTCATCGGCCGGCGCACCCAGCAGGATGTGGCGCACCCTGATGCGATCCGGCGCGCGGAAACGCTCCGGGTTCTGCGCGTAGTAGCGACGGCAGTCGTCTTCGCTGGGCAGGCGGTTCTCCACTTCCCGCTCCAGCAGCAGGCGAATGCTGGCCTCCTCCACCGCCTCGCCACCGCCTTCCTGCACCTGTTCCTGCAAACCCAGGCGTGCCACCTCCAGCCGCAACAACTCGCGCACCACCAGTGCGCGGGCGGCATCGGCGCGGGATTTCTCCGGCGTCATCGCACGATGGAACTGCATCTCGCGGGCAACATCGGCCTCGCTGATCGCAGTCTCGCCCACGAACAGCCAGGCGGGCGCGGCCTGGCCCAGCGTGCGCGGCCCCTGGTCGGCATGGTCGTGGTGATGCGCGTGTGCTTCTTCCGTCACCGACTTGCCGCTGTCGATGACGGTGATCGGCAGTTCGCGCAGGCGCGGCTTGCTCTCGCCCATTGCTTACGCCCTCGGCCCGTAGCGCAACGCCGGCTGGCGGCGACGCACCACCTGATAGGGGCGCCACAGGTAGCTGAGCGGGATGCTCCACACATGCACCAGCCGGGTGAATGGCGCCACCAGGAACAGGGTCAGGCCGAGGAAGATATGCGCCTTGTAGACCCAGGCCACGGGTGCCACGAACTCGGCGGCGCCGCCGCGGAAGGTGACGATGTGCTGCGCCCATTCGGCCAGCATCATCATCACGCTGCCATCCATGTGGTGGGTGGATTGCACGATGGTGTACAGGCCCAGCAACAGCTGCGCGAACAGCAGCAGCAGGATGAGGGTGTCACCCGTGGTGCCGGTGGCCTTGACCCGCGGATTGGTCAGCCGGCGCACGGTCAGGATGGCGATGCCGATCAGGCAGACCACACCGAACACGCCACCCACCACCATCGCCAGCAACTGCTTCTGCGGTGCCGTGATGAAGCTTTCGTACAGCACGTGCGGGGTCAGCAGACCGACCAGGTGGCCACCGAGGATGGCGAGGATGCCGATGTGAAACAGATTGCTGCCCACCCGCATGCCCTTGTCGGAGAGCAGCTGGGACGAGCCGGTGCGCCAGGTGTACATCGACTTGTCGAAGCGCACCCAGCTGCCGATGAAGAACACCGCCAGCGCGATGTAGGGATAGAGTTGGAAAGCGAATGTATTCAGATAGTTCATGGCTGCACCTGTCGGGTCGCGGCAGTAGATGAAGCGGGCTTGAAGGCGGGTCGCGTGGTGGGCGCGCAGTCTTCGGACGGAGCATCGGTGCCGAAACGCACGGCCTCCTCTTCCCACAGCTTGTCCATCACTTCGGGAGTGTCGTCGCGAGGTTCCTCGCTGGCGCGCTTGCGCAGTGCGGAAAGATCGAGCTTGCCTTCGGCATATTCGACCAGCAGCTCCAGCAGCAAGGCATACGGGCTTTGCCGCTCACCGGCACGCGCCGCCAGCAGACCGATGATGTGGCTGACGTGGTGCAGCCAGTCACGCGCCTCAGCCTCCGGTCGCAGGCTGAGGTATTCCAGCAGCAGCGGCAAATAGTCCGGCAATTCCTTGGCGGACAGCTCATAGCCATTCTTGCGATAGGCCTCGATCAAATCGACCATGGCCTGCCCGCGATCGCGCGATTCGCCATGGATGTGTTCGAACAGCAGCAGGCTCATGGCACGGCCACGGTCGAAGGTTTGCAACCAGCGATCCTGCGCCTCCAGCGCGTCGCAGGCGAGCAACTCGCCCACGAAACCCGCCAGTTGCGCGCGTCGTGCCTGCGGCAACCCGCAGGCATCGACGGCGACCCGCAATTCCTCGCCGTGCTGCCACAGGTCATCCTGCGGGTAGTCCAGCAGCACGCCGACGAGCTTGAGCAGGCTCATTCGACCACCTCGAACTTCTCCTGCCGGTTCGGGTGCACGGCATAGCTGGTGGTCTTGCGCTGGCCGAACAGATCGGCCGGCGAATCGCCGCTGCAGCCGTTGCCGAAGGTGAAGCCGCAACCGCCGCGCTCGCCGAAGGTGTCGTTGGCGTACTCGCGGTGCGCCGACGGGATCACGAAGCGATCCTCGTAGTTGGCGATGGCGAGGTAGCGGTACATGTCCTCGGCCTGCGCCACGGTCAGCCCGGCCTGCTTCAGCACCGCCAGGTCTTCCACCCCGTCCACGTTCTTGGCCCGGCGCCAGGCACGCATCGCCATCATCCGTTCCAGCGCGCGGATCACCGGCGCTTCATCGCCGGCGGTCAGCAGGTTGGCGAGGTAGCGCACCGGGATGCGCAGCGAGCCCACGTCCGGCAGTTCGCCGTTCATGCCCACCCGGCCGCGCTCGGCGGCAGACTGGATCGGCGACAGCGGCGGCACGTACCAGACCATCGGCAGGGTGCGGTATTCCGGGTGCAGCGGCAGCGCCAGCTTCCAGTCGATGGCCAGTTTGTAGGTCGGCGAATTCACCGCCGCTTCCAGCCAGCTGTCGGGGATGCCTTCCTTGCGCGCGGCCTCGATCACCGCCGGATCGTTGGGGTCGAGGAAGATGTCCAGATGCGCCTGGTACAGATCCTTCTCGGCCGGCACCGAAGCGGCTTCCTGGATGCGGTCGGCGTCGTACAGCAGCACGCCGAGGTAGCGGATGCGGCCGACGCAGGTCTCCGAGCAGACGGTGGGCTCGCCCATCTCGATGCGCGGGTAGCAGAAGATGCACTTCTCGGATTTGCCCGACTTCCAGTTGTAGTAGATCTTCTTGTACGGGCAGGCCGACACGCACATGCGCCAGCCGCGGCACTTGTCCTGGTCGATCAGGACGATGCCGTCCTCCTCGCGCTTGTAGATCGCGCCGGACGGGCAGGCCGAGACGCAGGCCGGGTTGAGGCAGTGCTCGCACAGCCGCGGCAGGTACATCATGAAGGTCTTCTCGAATGCGCCGTAGATTTCCTTCTGCACGTTGTCGAAGTTCTTGTCCTTGCTGCGCTTGGCAAACTCGGTGCCGAGGATTTCTTCCCAGTTCGGGCCCCAGTGGATCTTCTGCATGCGCTGGCCGGAGATCAGCGAACGCGGGCGCGCGGTCGGCTGGTGCTTGCTGTCGGGGGCTTCGTGCAGGTGCTGGTAGTCGAAATCGAACGGCTCGTAGTAGTCATCAATTTGCGGCAGGTCGGGGTTGGCGAAGATCTTCGACAGCATGCGCCAGCGCCCGCCGGCACGCGGCACCAGCTTGCCCGCCTTGGTGCGCACCCAGCCGCCGTTCCACTTGTCCTGGTTCTCCCACTCCTTGGGATAGCCCACGCCGGGCTTGGTCTCGACGTTGTTGAACCAGGCGTATTCCACGCCCTCACGGCTCGTCCACACGTTCTTGCAGGTGATGGAGCAGGTGTGGCAGCCGATGCACTTGTCCAGGTTCAGCACCATCGCGATCTGTGCGCGTACTTTCATCACACCACCTCCTTGGCATTGGCCGGGCTTTGTGTTTCAGGATCAGCCTCGCCATCCAGCCAATCGACCTTGTTCATCTTGCGCACGATCACGAATTCGTCACGGTTGCTGCCCACCGTGCCGTAGTAGTTGAAACCGTAGGCGAACTGGGCATAGCCGCCGATCATGTGGGTGGGTTTGAGCACGATGCGGGTGACCGAATTGTGGATGCCGCCGCGGGTGCCGGTGATTTCCGAGCCCGGCACGTTGATGATGCGTTCCTGCGCGTGATACATCATCGCGATGCCGTTCATCATGCGCTGACTGACCACCGCCCGCGCGGCAATTGCACCGTTGACATTGAACAGCTCGATCCAGTCGTTGTCCTCGATCCCGGCACTGCGCGCGTCGTCCTCGCTGAGCCACACGATCGGGCCGCCGCGCGAGAGCGTCTGCATGATCAGGTTGTCGGAATAGGTGCTGTGGATGCCCCACTTCTGATGCGGGGTGATCCAGTTCAGCACGATTTCCTTGTTGCCGTTGCCACGCTGGTTGTGCAGCGGTGCGATGGTCTTGGTGTCCACCGGCGGGCGGTACTGCATGAAGCCTTCGCCGAAGGCCAGCATCCATTCGTGATCCATGTAGAACTGCTGGCGGCCAGTCACGGTGCGCCACGGGATCATCTCGTGCACATTGGTGTAGCCCGCGTTGTAGCTGACGTGTTCGTCTTCCAGCCCTGACCAGGTGGGCGAGGAAATGATCTTGCGCGGCTGTGCCTGGATGTCGCGGAAGCGGATGGCTTCGTGCTCCTTGCCCACGGCCAGGTGGGTGTGGTCGCGACCGGTGAACTCACCGAGCGCCTGCCACGCCTTCACGGCGACATGGCCATTGGTTTCCGGCGCCAGATGCAGCACGCATTCGGCGGCATCGATGGCGGTCTGGATGTTGGGACGGCCTTGGCTCACGCCTTCCTCGCGCACGCGATGGTTCAGCTCACCCAAGAAGTGCACTTCATCCTTGGTATCCCAATTGATGCCCTTGCCGCCATTGCCCTGCTTGTCCAGCAGCGGGCCCAGCGAGGTGAACTTCTTGTACAGGTTCGGGTAGTCGCGCTCGACCACCGCGATCGTCGGCATGGTCTTGCCGGGGATCGGGTCGCACTCGCCCTTCTTCCAATTGGTGACGCCCAGCGGCATCGCCAGCTCCCCGGGGGTGTCGTGCAGGGTCGGCACCAGCACCACGTCCTTCTCGACGCCCAGCACGCCGGGTGCCATCTCGCTGACGGTGCGGGCGATGCCCTTGAAGATGTCCCAGTCGCTGCGTGCTTCCCACGCCGGATCCACCGCCTTCGACAGCGGGTGGATGAACGGGTGCATGTCGGAGGTGTTGAGGTCGTTCTTCTCGTACCAGGTCGCGGTGGGCAGCACGATGTCGCTGTACAGCGCGGTGGTGCACATGCGGAAGTCCAGCGTCACCAGCAGGTCGAGCTTGCCTTCCGGTGCTTCGTCGCGCCACTTGATTTCTTCCGGCTTGGTGGCACCGCGTTCGCCCAGATCCTTGCCCTGCAAGCCGTGGCGGGTACCCAGCAGGTGGCGCAGCATGTATTCATGACCCTTGCCGGAACTGCCCAGCAGGTTGGAGCGCCAGATGAACATGTTGCGCGGGAAGTTCTGCGGTGCATCCGGGTCGGCGTAGGCGAAATCCATCGCCCCGCTCTTGAGCTGGCTGACCACGTAATCGGCCGGCGAGGCGCCTGCGGCCTCGGCATCCTTGGCAATCTGCAGCGGGTTGCGGTCCAGCTGCGGCGCGCTGGGCAGCCAGCCCATGCGGATCGCCTGCATGTTGAAGTCGGCCTGGCTGCCGCTGTACTTGGCCGGGTCGGCCAGCGGCGACAGCAGCTCCTTCATCTCGACCTTCTCGTAACGCCACTGGTCGGACATGAAGTAGAAGAACGAGGTGCCGTTCATCTGACGTGGCGGCTTGCTCCAGTCCAGCCCGAACGCAATCGGCAGCCAGCCGGTCTGCGGGCGCAGCTTCTCCTGGCCGACGTAATGCGCCCAGCCACCACCGGTCTGGCCCACGCAGCCGCACATCATCAACATGTTGATGAGGCCGCGATAGTTCATGTCGTTGTGGAACCAGTGGTTCATCGCCGCGCCGACGATGATCATGCTGCGGCCATGGGTCTTGGCGGCGGTGTTGGCGAACTCGCGGGCGATCTCGATCACGTCGTGGCGCGGCACGCCGGTGATTTTTTCCTGCCATGCGGGCGTGCCCGGCACGTTGTCGTCGAAGCTCGACGCCACGTTGCCGCCGCCGAAGCCGCGATCGACGCCGTACTGCGCCAGCAGCAGGTCATAGACGGTGGCGACCATCCATTCCTTGCCATCGGCCAGTTGCAGGCGCTTGACCGGAATGTTGCGCTCCAGGATGTCGTCGAACTTGGAGGCCGTCCACTTGTCGTGCTCGATGCCGCCGAAGTACGGGAAGCTGACCGCCGCCATGCCGTCGTTGCCGTCCTTGAAGCTCAGCTGCAGGCGGGTTTCACGGCCGGCGCTGTCCTTCTCCTCGATGTTCCACTTGCCCTTTTCGCCCCAGCGGAAACCCACCGAACCATTGGGAACGGTGATTGCGCCGGTGAGCTCGTCGAACGCCAGCGTCTTCCATTCGGGATTGTTGGTTTCGCCCAAGCCACCCAGATCGGAGGCACGCAGGAAACGCTCCGGCACCAGACGCCCGTCGGCACGCTTTTCCAACCGCACCAGCATCGGCATGTCGGTGGTCTTGCGGCAGTAATCGACGAAGTAATCGACGGTCTTGTCGACGTGGAATTCCTTCAAGATCACATGCCCGAACGCGAACGCCAGCGCCGCATCGGTGCCCTGCTTGGGGTGCAGCCAGTGGTCGGTGAGCTTGGCCACTTCCGAATAGTCGGGCGTGATCGACACCGTCTTGGTGCCGTTGTAGCGTGCCTCGGTGAAGAAGTGCGCGTCGGGCGTGCGGGTCTGCGGGACGTTGGAGCCCCACGCGATGATGTAGCGGCTGTTGTACCAGTCGGCCGATTCCGGCACGTCGGTCTGCTCGCCCCACACCTGCGGGCTGGACGGCGGCAAGTCGCAGTACCAGTCGTAGAACGACAGGCAGGCGCCGCCCAGCAGCGACAGGTAGCGCGCGCCGGACGCATAGGAAATCATCGACATCGCCGGGATCGGCGAGAACCCGATCACGCGGTCGGGCCCGTACTGCTTCACGGTGTAGAGGTTGGCCGCCGAGATGATTTCGTTGACCTCATCCCAATGCACGCGGGCGAAGCCACCCATGCCGCGACGGGTCTTGTAGCTCTTGGCCTTGGCGGTGTCCTCGACGATGCTGGCCCATGCGTCCACCGGTGCCTTGCCCTTGCGGGCTTCGCGCCACAGCTTCAGCAACGTGCCGCGCACCAGCGGATACTTCACGCGGTTGGCGCTGTACAGGTACCACGAATAGCTGGCACCGCGCGGGCAGCCGCGCGGCTCGTGGTTGGGCAGATCCGGACGCGTGCGCGGATAGTCGGTCTGCTGGGTTTCCCAGGTCACCAGGCCGTTCTTGACATAGATCTTCCAGCTGCAGGAGCCGGTGCAGTTCACCCCGTGGGTGGAACGCACGATCTTGTCGTACTGCCAGCGCGCGCGGTAGCTGTTCTCCCACTCGCGGGTTTCGGTCTTGGTGACGCCGTGGCCGTCGGCAAACGTCTCCGGGTTGCGTTTGAAGAATTGCAGGCGGTCAAGGAAATAACTCATGGGAACATCCTCTTGGCAGGTTGGCGCAGGTTCGGCGCCCACATCTGTGCTTTGAAGGCGGCCAGTTCGGCCACCGTGTTTTTATTGTCGAACAATCAGCATGGCGTCTCGGCGCCGCGCCGGAAATACCACCACCACGTCACCACCAGGCAGGTGGCATAGAAGGCAACGAAGCCGTACAGCGCCATCTGCGGGCCGCCGGTCCAGGCGATCGACGAGCCGAAACTCTTGGGGATGAAGAAGCCACCGTACGCGCCGATCGCCGAGCTGAAGCCGATCACCGCCGCCGACTCGATGCCGGCCTGGCGCGCGGCAACCGTCTTGTCTTCGGCCTTGCCGTTGGCCGACCAGCGTTCGTGCAGAGTGCGGAAGATCACCGGGATCATGCGGAAGGTGGAGGCGTTGCCGATGCCGCTGAGCACGAACAACCCCAGGAAGCTGCCGAGGAAGCCGTAGAAGTTGCCGCCCTGGCCGTTGTGATCGGGCAGGAAGTGCAGCACGAAGAACACGCCCACGATCATCAGCGCGAACACCCAGAAGGTCAGCAACGCGCCGCCCAGCTTGTCCGACAGCCAGCCGCCCACCGAGCGCATCAGCGCACCCACCAGCGGGCCGAGGAAGGCGTAGGTCATCGGGTTGACGTCGGGGAACTGGGTCTTGGTCAGCATCGGAAAGCCGGCCGAGAAGCCGATGAACGAACCGAAGGTGCCGATGTACAGCCAGCACATCAGCCAGTTGTGCTTGCGCTTGAAGATCACCGCCTGCTCGGCGAACGAGGAGCGCGCCGCTGCCAGGTCATGCATGCCGAACCACGCCGCCACGGCAATGATCAACAAGAATGGCACCCACACGAAACCGGCGTTCTGCAGGAACAATTCCTTGCCTTCCGCCGTCAGCTGCGGGCCACCGGCGAGGGCACCGAACAGGCCCACGGTAATGACCAGCGGGATCACGAACTGGGTGACCGACACGCCCAAGTTGCCCAGCCCCGCGTTCATGCCCAGCGCGAAGCCCTGCTTGGCCTTCGGGTAGAAGAACGAGATGTTGGACATCGACGAGGCGAAGTTGCCACCACCGAAGCCGCACAGCATGGCAATCGCCACGAAATGCCAGTACGGGGTGCTGGTGTCCTGCACCGCGATGCCCAGCCATATGGCGGGGATCAGCAGCGAGGCAGTGGCAATGGCGGTCCAGCGGCGGCCGCCGAACATCGGCACCACGAACGAATAGAAGATGCGGAAGGTGGCACCGGACAGCGCCGGCAGGGCCGCCAGCCAGAACAGTTCGTTGGTGTCGAACTTGAAGCCCACCTTCGGCAGGCTGACGGTCACCGCCGAGAACATCTGCCAGATGGCGAATGCCAGCAGCAATGCGGGGATGGAGATGGCCAGGTTGCGGTTCGCGATGCGGTTGCCGGTGCGCGCCCAGAACGCGGCGTCCTCCGGATGCCACTCGTGTATCACGGAACCGACGCTGATGGGCTTTTCGGCCATTTGCGCGCTCATCGGAAGTACCTGCAGGTTGGGAAACCGGTCGTGAAAGCACGCGCCCCCAACCGGGGCAGCACTCCTTCCACCATGCCTGTATGGTGACGCGCAGGCGCGGCCACCGATTTGACTCCAGTCAAATCCCGTCAGATACCCTACTCCCAACTTGACGCAGGTCAACCACGCGCCGCACCCGCCGCGATCAGTGCTTGCGCGGTCCCCGGCTGCGCACGCTGTCGCGCACGTCCACCTCGAACTCCAGCACCAGCACATCGTCCCCGCCCACGGGCAACTCGAACCTCAGCCCGTCCCGGCACGGCAACCGCGCCACATAGGGCTCCAGCAGGCTGCGTGGCAGGTGGAACCTGAATTGGCCATGCGCGCCCATCAACGCCGGCTCCATCTCCTCGCTCAATCGCACCTGCATGTCGAATGCGTTCCCCGGCAACAGCCGGGTCAGGCTGGCGATGTCCCGCCCTACCAGCAGGCTGGCCAATTCGGCCTCGTCCAGCCGCAACCGCAGGGCTTGCCCTTGCAACTGCACCTTCACCAGTGGGCCTCGTGCACATGGTCGTGCCCGTGCCCACCCGTTGCCGCATGGCCGTGGCCGTCATCGCACAGCGAGCAACCTTCGCTCCAGACGCTGTCGCCGTCGACGTAGTGCTCCTGCTTCCAGATCGGGCTGGTGTGCTTGACCGCCTCCACCACCTGCCGGCAGGCGCGGAACGCTTCATCCCGATGGGGCGTGCCGGCGGCCACCACCATCGCCAGATCGCCCAGCCCCAAGCGTCCCTTGGCGTGGCCGATGTAGAGCTTGAGCTTGCCGCCGAAGTCGCGCTCGGCCTTGGCCGCGATCTCGGCAAAGCCGTTCAGCGCCAGCGGCACGAACATGTCGTAGCTGATCCCGGTGACGTCGCGGCCATGATTGAGATCGCGCACGCGGCCGACGAACATGGTGATGCCGCCGAAGCCGGGATCGGAGACGAACTCGAGTGCGGCGGCGGGATCCAGCCCGGCCTCGGCGATCTCGGCAACGGTCAGATGATGGCGATCCATATGCTCAACCCCCGCTCACCGGCGGCAGCACCGCCATGGCCACGCCCGCCGGTACCGGCTGGTTGTCGCGCAGCACGGCGGTGTCGCTGGCAAACGCCGAGCGCGCCAGCAGTGCCGGATTGAAGTTCGGCCAGTGCGCGCGGCCATGCGCCTCCAGCGCGGCGCGCAGGTCGGCCACGCGGGCACCGTCGGCCAGCGTCAGCACCAGCTGCGGCTCCGGCTGGCAGTCGCGGAACGCCCCGAACAGCTTCACCTGCACGTCCATCACGCTTGTCCCTGCAGTTGCAGCCCGAGCAGGTGCCCGGGTGAGTAGACATCGACCAGCGCGCCCTCATCCAGCGCATTGGCGTTTTCATCGACCACGACCCAGCAATTGCTGTGCAGCAGTGGCGCGACCTTGAACGACTCCTGTCCCGGCAGCACCCGCGCCTGCAGCCGGCCGTCGCCGTCCAGCGCCGCATGGCCCTTGAGGTGGAAGCGCAGCGCATGGCGCTTGCGGAAGGTGCCCAGCAGCGGCAGCCGCAGCGGGCGCTCCGGTGCCAGCCCCAGCATCGCCCGCAGCGCCGGCTCGACGAAGAAGCGCAGCCCCACCGCGCTGGACGCCGGGTTGCCCGGCAGGCCGAAGAACAGCGCGCCGTTGGGCAAGGTGGCAAACAGCAGCGGCTTGCCGGGGCGGATCGCCACCTTGTGGAAATGGAGGATCGCGCCGAGCTTGCGCAGCGCATCCGGGATGAAGTCGTAGCGGCCCATCGACACCGCGCCGGTGCTCAGCACCAGCTCCGCGCCGGCCGAGCGCGCCTGCTCCATCGCGATGAAGAACGCTTCGGCATCGTCGCTGACGGTCTGTCGCAGCACCAGTTCGCCGCCCGCCTGCTCGATCCGCCGGGCCAGATAGGGGCCATTGCTGTTGCGGATCTCGCCGGACGCCAGCGCCTGCGCGGGATCGTCCACCAGCTCGCGGCCGGTGTTGAGCAGCGCCACCCGCGGGGCCGCGCGCACGCTCACCGTCGGCACGCCCAGCGCCGCCAGCAGCATCAGCTGCGGGGCATCCAGACGGGTGCCGGCGGCGAGGAAGCGGTCGCCCTTGCGCACATCCTCGCCATGCCGGCGCACGTGCTGGCCGGGCGGCACATCGGCATCGAGACGGATGCGAGCAGGCTTGCCGTCGCCATCGCGCGCCAGCACTTCGACCTGTTCCACCGGGATCACCGCGTCCAGCCCGTCGGGCAGGCGTGCGCCGGTCATGATTTCCCACGCCCCGCCCTGCGCTGCGGCCTGCGCGTCGCCCGCCGCCTGCGCACCCAGCACGTCGAATTCGGCACCCGAGACCGCACCGACTTCACCCACGCGCAGCGCGAAGCCATCCATCGCGGAGTTGTCGAACGGCGGCAGATCCTCGCCGCTGCGCACGTCCTCGGCCAGCACCTGCCCCGGCACCGGCGTGCGCGGCACCACCGGCAGCGGTTTGGCCTCGCGCAGGATGAGCGACAGCGCCTCGTCGTAGCCGATCACGGGTGCGGCCTGCCGTCGAGCATGGCCAATGCATGCGCCAACAGCGGGCTGAGCATGTCCATGCACTGCTGCGCGGCGCGCGGGCTGCCCGGCAGCGCGAACACCAGCATCCCGCCGACCTGCACCACCTCGGCGCGGCTGAGCCAGGCCAGCGGGGTGTGTTTGGCGCTTTCGCTGCGCAGCATCTCGGCCAGCCCGTCCACCGGGCGATCGGCGACCAGCCGCAACGCTTCCGGGGTGACATCGCGCGGGCCGAGGCCAGTGCCGCCGCTGCACAGGCACAGCCGCACGCCCTTGCCGGCCAGCGCGCGCAGACGCTCGGCCAGCGGGTCGATGCCGTCGGGCAGCACTTCGATATGGCCGACATCGGCACCGAGTTTGCGCAGCCCTTCCACCAGCACCGGGCCGGAGCGGTCCTCGTATTCGCCCGCGCTGGCGCGATCGCTCAGGGTCAGCACCGCGCAGGGCACGCCTTCGAGCTTGGCGAGGCTGCGTGGTTGGTAGTGCGCGCGCTCGTCGTCCGTCATGCCATCAGGGTGGATCCACAGCCCCTTCTTGCCGCCTTCCTTGAACAGCAGGCGGATGCCGGAAATCGTCAGCGCCGGCTCGACCGGCTTGGTCAGGTCGTAAAGCGTGAGCAGGGCCGCGTTGACACCGGCCAGCGCTTCCATTTCGACCCCCGTGCGGGCTTCCAGCGCGCATTCGCAATAGACGCGAATCGCGTGGCGCTCGGGCACCGGCACGCAGCGCACCCGCACCAGTTCCAGTGAAATGGGATGGCATAGCGGCATCAGCATGGAGGCCATCTTCGCCCCCTGCAGGCCGGCGATTTCCGCCATCACCAGCGCGTCGCCCTTGGGCAGGCGGCGCTCGATGACGGTGGCGAATGCGTCGGGGCCGGGCAGGAATTCGCCCACCGCCACTGCACGGCGGCGAGTCGGGCGCTTGTTGCGGATGTCGGCCATGTAGAAGGCCGCGTCGCGTTGCGTGGTCATGGTTGCCTGCTTATCCGCCGATGGAGGCGAGGTGCGGGGTGATGCCGGTATTGCCCTGATGCAGGCCGTGGCCGGCAGCCTTCAGGCCCAGCTGGGTGGCGATGCG
>JAGWUF010000081.1 GCA_028868545.1 Lysobacteraceae bacterium
GCAGCCACTCGAAGAAGTAGTTGGGATGGCGCGAATACCGCCACAGGCCGCTGCGGCAGGTCCTGCCGCGGTTGCCTCGATCGGCGCGGAAGCGCGCCAGCTGCGCGTCCGCCAGCGATTCGCCGCCCACCGAGACCAGCCAGATCGCAGCGGCCGCGGCCAGCTGCCAGGGCGCGGGCGCGGGATGTCCGGCCACCGCCGCCAGCGGCAGCGAGAACAGCACCACCAGCAGCGCCTGGAACTGGAAGAAGCCGAAGAACTTCGCCTGGCTGCCCTGCCAGTGTTCGCGCAGCGCGCGGTAGCGGCCGTCTTCGGGTTCGCTGCGCACGCGCAGCCACAGGTGCAGGGCCAGGCGCAGCGCCCAGGCCGTGGCCAGCACGCCCACCAGCAGGCGTGCGCCGGGTGCGCCGGTGCCGGTGAGCGCCAGCACGAGCGCCGCACCGGCCAGGCCGGCGGACCAGAGCACGTCGACGATGCCGGCATTGTCGCGGCGGCACTGCCACTGCCAGCCGAGCACCATCAGCACGGCGGCGAGCAGCCAGATCCACGGCAGCTGTTGGGCGGGCGTCATGCGGTACCTCCGGGGGTATGGGATTGCAGGCCGCGCCGGGCCAGCCAGGCCAACAGCGGCATCGCCACCGACCAGCCCGCTGCCAGCGCCAGCAGGCTGTGCCACTGCGGCTGGGCGAACTGGACGACGTTCCAGCCGCGCGCGGCGCCGAGATAGGCCAGTGGTCCGCCGATGGCGCCGAACACCGCCGCCAGCACGAGGCGTCGGTGCAGGTAGCCCAGCAGCGGAACGATGGACAGGGCGAAGGCCCACCACAGCGCCAGGATCCACGCCGGTGAGCCGGCCCACGGCCAGGCCACCGCGTAGTCGAGCAGGCCGGTGCGGACCCACAGGTTCTCCAGCACCAGTCCCAGGCCCAGCGAGACCACCACCAGACGGGTTTCTAGCGCCCGGTGCGACGACACCGACAGCCGCCACAGCGTGAACAACCCGGCCGCGGCCACGCCCGGCCACCACAGGCCGTGGCCGGCGCCGATCACCGCCGCGAACCAGGTGGCCTGGTAGGCCAGCAGGGTCAGCCAGAACGTCATGCCGCCTCCGAACCCGACGGACGCCAGCCCGGCTTGGCCATCAGCAGGTGCGAGACGCCGATCGAGCGCTCGCGGAAGCCGCCTTCGCAATAGGCGAGGTAGAACTCCCACATGCGGACGAAGCGCTCATCAAAGCCCTGCGCGCGCACCGCCGGCAGCTGCGCCAGGAAGCGTTCGCGCCAGGCGTGCAGCGTGCGGGCATAGGACAGCCCGAAATCCTCCAGCCCCACCAGCGCCAGGTCGCTGCTGCGGGTCTTCGACGCCAGCATCGCGTTGACCGAGGGGATGAAGCAGCCGGGGAAGACGTGGCGCTTGATGAAATCCACCGAGGTCAGCGCCTGCTCGTAGCGGTGGTCCTCGATGGTGATCGCCTGCACCAGCGCCAGCCCGTCCGGCTTCAGCAGGCGGCCGATCTGGCCGAAGTAGCTGTCCTGGAAGTCCGCGCCCACGGCTTCGATCATCTCGATCGAGACCAGCTTGTCGAACTGGCCGGAGAGGTCGCGGTAGTCGGACTGCAGCAGGGTGATGCGGTCGCCCAGCCCCGCGGCCTGGATCCGCGCCGCAGCCAGGTCGTGCTGCTCGCGCGAGATGGTGGTGGTGGTGACGCGGCAGCCGTAGTGCTTCGCAGCGTGCAGGGCGAAGGCGCCCCAGCCGGTGCCGATCTCCACCACGTGGTCGTCCGGGCCCAGCGCCAGCTTGCGGCAGATCAGGTCCAGCTTGCGAGTGGACGCCGCTTCCAGCGTGTCGTCGTCACCCGCCCAGTACGCCGAGGAATACATCAGGTCTTCGGACAGGAACAGGCGGAAGAAGTCGTTGCCGAGGTCGTAGTGCGCAGCGATGTTGCGCCGGCTGCCGGCGCGGGTGTTGCGGCGCATCGCGTGCAGCGCCTGCATCGCCAGCCCGCCCAGCCGGGCGCTGCCGGTTTCCATGCCGTCCAGCAGGTCGCGGTTGCGCACCAGCAGCTGCACCAGTGCGACCAGGTCGCTGCAGCGCCAATGCCCGTCCATGTAGGCCTCGCCGGCACCGACGCTGCCGTTGCCGGCCAGTGCGCGGTAGAAGCCCGGGTCCAGCACTTCGAGGACGACGGTGGAGCCGTCGCCGGCGCGACCGAACTCGGTGCTGCCCAGCGCGTCGTTGACCAGCAGGTGGCCGTGGCCCAGCGCGGACAGGCGCTGCAGCACGCGCTGGCGCAGGAACTTGTCGAAGGCGCCGAATGCGCTGGCGGGTGCGGTCTGGACGATGGCGTTCAAGAACGGCCTCCTGAAAGTCGGGGGTGGTCGTGGAAGGGGGTGCGCTTGAGCCACAACCGCAGGGCATGCCAGTAGATGGCGCCGACCACCTGCGCGGTCATCAGCGGATAGCGCCAGAGCACCCGTGCCAGTGCGCCGGCGCTGATCGGGCGGCGCCGCAGCTGCAGGTGCGCGTCGAACTCGCGGCCGTTCGCGCCCAGCACCGCCATGTTCACGTGCAGGGCGTCGGCGGGCACGGTGAAGCGCCAGTCGTAGCGGCGCTGCATGCCAAGGAACGGAGACACATGGAAGGTCTTGTCGAAGTCCCAGCGCAGCATCCGCCCGTTGCCACTGGCGGCGTCCACCGGCAGCACGTAGGCGTGGCGCTCCAGCCACGGTGTGTTGGTGATCTCGGCGACGATGCTGTGCAGGGTTTCGCCGTCGGCATCGAAGCAGTAGTAGAAGCTGACCGGGTTGAACACCATGCCGGCGTAGCGCAGGTGCGCGAGCAGGCGCACCGGGCCGGCCGGGCGTTCGCCGATGGCGGCCTCCACCCGGTCCTTCACCGCTTCCTTGAGCGGTCGCTCCGCCGGGCCGAGGAAGTCGGCGCGGCGGAATTCGGCGAGGTTGCGACGCCCGACCGACCACAGCCAGCGGCCGCGGAACACGGCGTCGATCTCGTCGAGGTCGAGGTAGAGCTGGGCCATCCGGTAGCGGAACGCATGCGGACGCGGCGCGCTGCGGCGATGCCGGACCACGCCTTCGTAGACCGCGCTGTGCAGCTGCGCGCTCATGCCGCCGCACCCTGCGGCCACGCCGCGCCCAGCCCAGCCGCGACTTCCACCGCGCTGCGCATGCCGTCCTCGTGGAAGCCCCAGCCCCAGTAGGCGCCGGCGAACCAGGTGTGGTTGTGGCCCTGGATGGCGGCCTTGCGCTGCTGCGCCGCCACCGACGCCGCGTTGTAGACCGGGTGCTGGTAGTGCAGGCGGCGCAGCACCTTGGCCGGGTCGATGGCCTCGCTGCGGTTCAACGTCACCACGAACGGCTCGGGCGACCGCAGGCCCTGCAGCAGGTTCATGCAGTAGCTCACCGTGCAGGGCGCGTCCGGCGTGCCGGGCACGAAGGCGTTCCACGCCGCCCATGCCTTGCGGTTGCGCGGGAGCAGCGAGGCGTCGGTATGCAGCACCACGTCGTTGGGCTGGTAGGTGATGGCGCCCAGCACGTCGCGTTCGTCGGCGCTGGCGTCGGCCAGCAGGGCCAAGGCCTGGTCGCTGTGGCAGGCCAGGACGATCTGGTCGAAGCGCTCACTGCCCGCCGCACTTTCCACCACCACGCCAGCGCCATCGCGGCGCACCGAGCGCACGGGGCAGTGCAGGCGTTCCTGCACCTGCCAGCGCGCACGCAGAGCATCGACATAGGTGGAAGAGCCACCGCGCACCACCCGCCACTCGGGGCGGCCGCTGACCTGCAGCATCTGGTGGTTGGCCATGAACTGCACCAGGTAGCGCGCCGGGAACTGCAGGATCTGCTCCGGCGGCGACGACCACAACGCCGAGGCCATTGGCACCAGGTGGTCGTCGCGGAAGGCCGCGCCGTAGCCGTTGGCGTCCAGCCAATCACCGATGCCCGGGCCCGGGCCGTCGCCCGCCAGCAGCGAGGGCGCCTGCCGGTAGAAGCGGAACAGGTCGCGCACCATGCCGAGGAACCGCGGCGACAACAGGTTGCGGCGCTGGCAGAACAGCGTGTCCAGCGTGGTCGCGTTGTATTCCAGTCCGCTGCGTTCGCCGTGCACAGAGAAACTCATCGTGGTCGGCTGCGTTGCCACGCCCAACGTATCGAACAGGCGGGTCAGCAGCGGGTAATGCGCGGGGTTGTGGACGATGAAGCCGGTATCCACCCGGTATTGCGCACCGGCCAACTCGACGGCATGGGTATGGGTGTGCCCGCCCAGGTAATCGTTGGCCTCGAACAGCACCACCTCGTGCGCCTGCGACAGCAGCCAGGCGCTGGCCAGACCGGCGATCCCGGAGCCGATGACGGCGATCCGCATCTCAGTGCTCCGCCTTGGCCAGCACCCACGCGGGCACCGGCTTGAGGTCGCGCACCAGCCCCAGCAGCGCCATCAGCCGCAGGCCGTACCAGGTCAGGTCGATCTCCCACCAGCGGAAGCCCTGCCGCGCGCTGCTGGCATAGAAGTGGTGGTTGTTGTGCCAGCCCTCGCCGAAGGTCAGCAGCGCCAGCCACAGGTTGTTGCGGCTGTCGTCGCTGGTCGGGAAGCGGCGGCGGCCGAAGCGGTGCGACAGCGAGTTGATGGTGACGGTGGCGTGGAACAGCACCACGGTGGACACGAAGAAGCCCCACACCAGCAGCTGTGGCCCGCTGGTGCCCAGCGTCGGCGCGAAGCGCTCCAGCAATGCGCCCAACGCATACAGGCCCACGGCCATCGCCGCCGGCACCGCCACGTCATAGCGGTCCAGCCAGCGCAGCTCGGGGAAGCGGGCGAGGTCGGGCACCCGGCTCAGGTCGGTGGCGAATGCGCGCCGGGTCAGGAACCAGCCCATGTGGCTGCGCCAGAACCCGTGACGCGGCGAATGCACGTCTTCCGGGGCGTCCGCATGGCGATGGTGGTGGCGATGGTGCGCGGCCCACCACAGCGGCCCGCGCTGCACGCTGGCGGCACCGATCAGTGCGAACACGAATTGCAGCGGGCGCGAGGTGCGGAACGCGCGATGCGAGAAATAGCGGTGGTAGAACCCGGTGATGGCGAACATGCGCACCACGTACAGCAGTACCGCCACCAGCACGGCCACTGGCGACGCGCCCACCCACAACAGGCCCAGGCAACCCAGGTGCAGCAGCACGAACGGCACCACCCGCAGCCAGTCCACCCGGTCAGCTTCGGCGTCGCTGGCAGCGGCCGTTGCGGCGGCGCTGTCGAACCATTGCAGCAGGCTGCGCCCGGCGTTGCGCGCAGGGGCATCGGCGGGTGGCGAGAGGGGGGGCGGATCCTGGGGCATCGCGGGTTTCCGTGTCGGTCAGCAGGCAATACGCAATGGCGCGCGGATTGGATGCAGCGCTGCGCTGCGGCATTGATGCATCCAATCCGACGCCAGCTGCGTAGAGGCAGCTGTCCATCCCGTCAGGCCTTGTTTGCCCTACCATGCGTCTCGACCCCACCTCCGGAACCCTGTCGCCCTTCGAGGCGGCCAGAGCCATGTCCATCGCCGAAGCAAGCCCCGGGGAACCGGGCTACTGGTCCGGACAGATGCAGGCGGTCGCGCGCCGCCGCGACCAGACCTGCTTCATGCGGATCTACGACCACTTCGCCCCGCGGGTGCGCTTGTACCTGCGCGGTCTGGGGGTGCGCGAAGCGGTGGCCGAAGAGCTGGCACAGGAAGCCCTGCTGCGGCTGTGGCAGCGCGCCGACAGCTATGACGCCGACCGCAGCACGCTGTCCACCTGGCTGTTCCGGATCGCCCGCAACCTGCATATCGACCGGCTGCGCCGGGAGAACCAGTGGATCGCCGTGGACCTGGAGCCGGCGCTGGAAATCGAGACCGAAACCGACAACCCCGCGTTCTCCTCCGCGGAGAGCTTCGCCGCCCATGCCGACCTCAACGAGCGCATCGAGCGCCTGTCCACGACCCAAGCCCGCCTGATCCGTATGTCCTATTTCGAAGCCAAATCCCACCAGCAGATTGCCGACGAGTTGGGCATGCCGCTGGGCACGGTGAAATCCTCCATCCGCCGTGCCTTCCTGCGCCTGCAGTCGGGCGTGAAGGAGGCCGTATGAGCCCGCGCCATCACCTCGACCCCGCCACCTTGGTCAGCCATGCGGCGGGCGCACTGTCGCCGGAAATGGCGGCCGTGGCCGACACCCACCTGGAAGATTGCGCCCACTGCCGGCGCCAGCTGGCGGATGCCGAACACGTGGGCGGCGTGCTGCTGTCGCAGCAGCAGCCCGCGGCGCCGGAGCCGCAGCAGGCCACACGCCTGCGCGAGGACATGCTGGCGCGCCTGAGTCAGCCGCTGCCCGCGGCGGCTAAAGACCTGTCCGAAACCGCCGATGCCCCGCGTTCGCTGGACGCGCTGCCGCGTCCGCTGCAGCCGTATTTCGGCAAGAGCTGGAAGGCGCTGCGCTGGCGCTGGATGGCGCCGGGCATGCACATGATTCGCGCCCCGCGCAGCAGCGGCGACACCCTGATCCTGCTCAGGATCGCGCCGGGCAAGAGCATGCCGGTGCACAGCCATGGCGGCAGCGAGCTGACCCAGATCCTCAAGGGGGCCTACGACGACGAGCTGGGCCACTTCGGCCCCGGCGACATGGCCGACCTCGACAGCGATGTCGAGCACCAGCCGGTGACCTCGCCGGGCGTGCCGTGCATCTGCGTGGCAGCGCTGGACGGCCCGCTGCAGTTCCGCGGCTGGCTGGCGCGCAAGCTGCAGCCGATGGTGGGCCTGTAATCCCGGCCCACTCCCGAACGGTCCGGTTCCAAACGAAAACGGCCCGCATCGTGAGATGCGGGCCGTTCGTCTTGGCGAAGTGGGCGCCCGGTCAGCCGCGATGGCGCAGCGACAGGAATTCCTTGCGCAGCGAGGGGTCGGCCAGGAAGCGGCCGCGCATCACGCTGTTGATCATCTTCGACTCGTCGTCCTTCACCCCGCGCCAGTGCATGCAGTAGTGGTCGGCTTCCATGACCACGGCGATGCCGTCCGGCTTCAGCCGCTGCTCCA
>JAGWUF010000082.1 GCA_028868545.1 Lysobacteraceae bacterium
ACTGCAGCGCCAGGCCTGCCTGCTGGTGCTGGGCAGCGAGGGCCGCCGCGAGCAGCTGCTGCGCACCGACCAGGACAATGCGCTGGTAGTGGCCGACGGCGCCGACCAGGCGGCGCTGGAAGCGGCGATGGCCGGTTTCAGCCGCGCGCTGGGCGAGATCGGCTACCCGCCCTGTCCGGGCGGGGTGATGGTGTCCAATCCGCACTGGCGGATGGGCGCGGCGCAGTGGCGCGCGCGCCTGCAGGGCTGGCGCTCGCACTACGACGCGCAGGCGGCGATGGCGCTGTCGATCACGCTCGACGCCCGCCCGGTGGCCGGCGACGCCGCGCTGTTCGCGCCGCTGGATGCGCAGTTGCAGGCACTGGGCGGCGACGAACGGCTGCTGCACGCGATGGCGCGCGCGGCGCTGCAGTTCGACAACCCGCTGTCGTTGTTCGGCCAGCTGCGGCAGGACGAACACGGGCTGGACATCAAGCGCGGCGGCATTTTCCCGATCGTGCACGGGCTGCGCTGCCTGGCACTGAAGCACGGCATCGGCCAGCGCAACAGCTTCGCCCGCTGCGAGGCGCTGGTGCAGGCCGGCGCGCTGGACGCGACGCTGGGGCGCGACGTTGCCCAGACCCTGTCGGTGCTGCAGCGGCTGCGGCTGGATGCGCAGCTGGCCGCGCTGGATGCCGGCGAAACGCCCGGCAACCACCTGCATCCGGAGTCGCTGCGCCGGCTCGACCGCGACCTGCTGCGCGACGCGCTGCGCGTGGTCAAGGCGTTCCAGCAACAGCTGCGCATCGCCTTCCATCTGGACGCCTGAGATGGTGCCGCTGCCGCGCTGGTGGTTACGCAGGCGCCATGCCGGCGGCGAATGGGCCGCGCTGTGGCAACCGCCGCCGGAAGGCGAATGGGTCAGCCTCGACCTCGAAACCACCGGCCTGAACCCCGCCCGCGACCACATCCTCAGCCTGGCCGCGGTGCCGGTGCGCGATGGCCGGGTGTGCCTGTCGGAGCGTTTCGAACGGCGCGTGCACACCGCGCGCGCGTTCGGCATCGACTCCATCCGCCACCACCGCATCACCCCCGACGAAGCCAGCGAAGGCGAACAGGTGACGGACGTGGTGCGCGCGTTCCTGCACTGGCTGGGCAGCCGCCGCCTGCTCGGCTACAACCTCGGCTTCGACCTCGACATGCTGCGCCCGCACGTGCGCGCGCTGACCGGCTTCGACCTGCCCAATCCGGTGGTGGATCTCGGCGATGAAGTCGCCCGGCACCAGCGCCGCCAGCGCCCCAACGCCCCGGTGAACCTGGACTTCACCCACATCGCGCAAACGCTGGGCGTGCCGATGGTGGAGCGACACAGCGCGCTGGGGGATGCAACAACAGTGGGGTTGTGCTGGCTGGCGCTGGCGGCGCGGGGGTGGCCCGGGGTGGCCGTTTCGCCGGAATCGCCGTAGGCTCCGGCAAGGTCCTGACACGTGGCCCGAGGGGGCGAACATCGCATGGACAGACTGGACGCCCACCGGGTGCGGATCGTTGGTGACGCAGGGCCCACGGTGCTTCTGGCACACGGATTGGGCGGGCACCAACGCCACTGGGATCCGATCGTCGAAGCGCTTGCCCCGCACGCCCGCTGCATCACGTTTTCCATCGCAGGCTCCCCGGATGCCGACCCGGCGCTGTTCTCGCCGCTTCGCCACCAGTCGATCACCGGGTTTGCCGATGACGTCGCGCTGCTGTGCAGCGCACTGGGCGTGCGAGACGTCGTGTATGTCGGCCATTCGGTGTCGGCGATGGCCGGGGTGCTCGCGGCGGCCGCCGACCCCGGGCTGTTCTCGAGGATGGTGTTGCTCAATGGCAGTCCTTGCTACGTCGACGACCCGGACACCGGCTATGTCGGGGGCTTCACCCGCCAGCAGATCGACGATGCATTCGCTGCCATCGACGCGGACTTCGCCCTGTGGGCCGGTGGCTTCGGGCGGCTGCTGATGGGCAACGATTCGACGCCCCGGTTCGCCGATGACTTCATTACCTCCCTGCGGCGGTATTCCCCGGATGTGGCGTCGACGGTCTTCCGCGCCGCGTTCAACACCGACCTGCGGCCGCTCCTGGGTCGGGTCGCCGCGCCCGTGCGGGTCCTGCAAAGCCAGGAGGATCCCGCTGTCCCCATGGCGGCCGCGCGCTGGTTCGCGGAGGCGCTGCCGGATGGCCACCTCTTGCCCCTGCAGGCCCGTGGGCATTTCCCCCATGTCGTGGATCCGCCGGAGGTGGCGGCGGCGATGACGCCCTTCATCCTCGGTGACGCCGCGTGAGCGACCGCATCCTGCAGGCGCTGGACGAGGTCCGCCTGCGGGCCGGTGCGGCGGCGATCCTCCTGAGCGAGGGAGCGACGGACAGCAGCACGCGCTTCGTCGTCGCGGTCGCGCCCGCTGGCCTGGTAGCGCTGGCAACCCCGCTACCGCTCCACGATGCCGCGCCGGGCCATCTCGAAGCCGACCCCGCGCGCCTGCCGGCGCTGCTGCCGGTCGCCCTGCGCCTGGCCTTGCCCGCACCGGCCACCCATGCCTGGACGCAGGCGCTGCCCGAGACGGCGCTGCACGTCACGTTGGCGTGGACGCAACCGCCTCCAGAGGCGGTGACGCGCGCCTTGGCGTCCTGGATCGACGACCACCTGCGATTGGCGGCGATCGAATTCACCCTGCGCCAGCGGCTGAGCCTGGAGAACGCCCGCCTGCAGACGGTCTGGGGCGTGCTGGACCAGGCCATCGTCACCATCGACGGTTTGCGCCAGGAAGCCATGATCAACCGCGCCGCGGAGCGCCTGCTGGGCGTGCCTGGCGGCATCGTGCCGGCGCGGCAGGTCTCCGAGGCGCTGCGCCGGTTCCAGGACGCGGCGCTGAACCACGATGCCGTGGCCGCCGTGGCCGGCACGCTGGCGCGCCAGCCCGACGCCACGGTGACGGGCGTGGTCTGGCAGTTTGCCCGGGCGCCCACCCACGTGCGCGTCACCACGGCACCGCTCGACGGGATGGGCGCACGCGGCCGGATCTGGGTGTTCGACGATATCTCTGTCCAGATGATCGCGCTGCAGGCCGCGGAGGAGGCCCGTGCCCGCTACCGCCTGCTGGCGGAGAATGCGGACGACATCGTGTTCCGCCAGTCGCCGCAGGGGACGGTGGAGTGGATCTCCGAGTCGGTCACTGCCGCGCTGGGCTGGGCCGAGCAGGACATCGTAGGCCAGCCCCTGGAGGCGTTCGTCCATCCTGAGGATCGGGATCAGCTCCGCGAGGCGGACGTCAGCTCGAAAGATGCCGGGGCGACACCTGTGCGGTCGGTTTACCGCGCGCGCTTCAATCGCAAGGACGGCACCTGTCGCTGGTTGGAAGTGAGCATCCGCAGTGTCATCGATGCGTCCGGGAGCGTCGAAGCATGGGTTGGTAGCGCGCGCGATGTGCAGGAACAGATCGAGACCCAGCATGCGTTGGCGCGATCGCAGCAGCGCCTGCGGGCCAGCGTCGACGGCATGCTGGATCCACAGGTGCTGCTCGCGCCAGTGCGCGATGCGGCAGGCACGATCATTGACTTCATCTACATGGACGTGAACCGGGCCACCACCGAGTATCTCTCGGTCAGCGCCGAGGCGCTGATCGGGACGTCGTTGCTGGCTGCCTCGCCGGGGTTGAGAGAGAGCGGGCTGTTCGCGATGTGTGCCAAGGCGATGGAATGCGACGAGCCCGTCGTCGCGGATGACTTCCTCTTTTCCAACGAAAGACTGGGCTTGGTCCGCCGCTACGACATCCGCGGCTCGCGGATGGGCGATGCGTTGACGCTGACCTGGCGGGACACCACGGATCGGTTCGAGGCCCAGCAGCGCATCGCGACCTCGGAGCGCTATTTCCGGCTGCTGGCGGAGAACTCGGCCAACGTCGTGACCTTGGTGCGCGGAGGGCGCATTGATTGGGTCTCGCCCTCGCTGACGCGCGCGCTGGGGTGGCAGCCCGCGCAGTGGTTGGGGTGCCCTTATCTGGATTTCATCCACCCGGATGATCGGTCAGCGGCCGTGGGCGCTGTTTCCGCCGTCGAGGCGTCGGGTGCCCGCGTGCTCCGGTTGCGGGTGCGCGCCCTGTCGGGACGGTTCCACTGGACCGAGGTGAGCGCCGACGCCTACATTGGGGCGGACGGCACGCGGGACGGCATGGTGGCCAGCTTCCGGACCATCGATGCCGAAGTGGCCGCCGAGGCCGCGCTGGCGCGGATGGCGCGGTTCGACACGCTGATCGGTTTGGCCAATCGCACCGAGGCCCTGCACCGCTTCGCCGAGCGCCAGTCGCCGGAGCGGCGTTCCGAAGGTGCCAGTGCCGTCCTGTTCTGCGATGTGGACCGCTTCAAGGCGATCAACGACCTGCATGGCCACGCCGCCGGTGACCAGGTCCTCATCGTGCTGGCCCAGCGCATCCGCGCTTGCGTGCGCAGCGACGACATCTGCGCACGCATGGGTGGCGACGAACTGCTGGTGATCCTGGACGGCATCCATGATCTCGCGGAGGCCGGCAGCATCGCGGAGAAGATCCGCAGCGCCGTCGAGATACCTATCCCGCTGGGAAACGACCAGGAAGGCATCACCACCTCGATGAGCATCGGCGTGGCGCTGGCGGCGGCAGGCGAGACCTTCGACGAAGTCATGGCCCGCGCCGACACGGCCATGTACGAGGCCAAGAAAAAAGGGCGGAACCAGGTCGTCCTGGTGGGCTGAGCGCCCCGGACGGTCGGCGCCATCGTCGGTCCGCAGCGCCGCCAGCACCGGCGAAGCCGGGCAGGGGGCAGGCTCAGGATTCGACGCGATTGCGACCGGCTTCCTTGGCCCGGTAGACCGCGTCATCAGCGCGTGCCACCAGCGCTTCGACGCTGGCGTCGTCCTCCGACAACATCGCCAGGCCGATGCTGACGCTGGGTTGCAGCTGCTCCTCCAGCATCGGGTAGGACAAGGCCAGTACGCCGTAGCGCATGCGCTCCATCACCGTGCGTGCTTCTTCCAGCGCCGTGTGCGGCAGCACCGCGAGGAACTCTTCCCCGCCGATGCGTCCGAAGCAGTCGGTCTTGCGCAGGCTGTCGTGCAGCCAGCGGGCGAAGGCCTGCAGCACCTCGTCCCCGGCGGCGTGGCCGAAGCGGTCGTTGATCTGCTTGAAGTGGTCGAGGTCGAACATCGCGATGGTCAGCGGTGTCCGGTAACGCCGGGCACGTTCCACCTCCGCGGACAGCACCGCCATCACGTGGCGGCGGTTGGCGACGCCGGTCAGCTCGTCGGTCAACGCCTGGGCGGCCAGCCGCTTGCGCACCTGCTTGCTGCGGTAGGCCAGGAACACCAGCAGGCCCAGCACCAGCAGCAGCGCCACCACCGAGACCACGTAAAGGCGCGTGGTCTGGCGCTGCTCGGCGAGCTTGGACGCATTGAGCTGGTTTTCCTTGGTGAGCAGGGCGTTCTGCTGGGCCTGCCGTTCGGTATCGAAGCGCACGCGCATTTCCGACAGCGATTCGTTGTTCCGCGCTTCCAGCCACTTCTGCTTCACCTCGCCGGATTTCTTCTGGCTCAGGTACGCGGCCTTGAAGTCGCCCATGGCGTACTCCACTTCCGCGCGCAGCTCGAACAGCCGGTACGTCAGGTCGAATTCCTCGATGGTGCCCGCCAGCGCCAGCGAGCGCTCGATCTGCCGCAGTGCCAGCGGGTACTGCTTGCGTTGCAATGCGATGCTCGCGAGGCCACGCGCGATGTTCGCCTGCGGCAGGATGTCGCCCGCCTCGGCGAAGACCGGAAGGCTGGCCAGGTACATGCGCTCGGCACGGTCGAATTCGCCGAGTTTCTCCGCCACCTGTGCCAGGCCGAACTGGGCATAGGCCACGCCCTGCGTGTCGTCCGACAATTTGCTGTGTCGGAGCGATTGCTCGAAATACTCCGCCGAACGCGCCCATTCGCCTTGCCGGCGATAGACCGTCGCGAGGCTGTATTCCGCGATGCTGGCGCGCACCCACGATGCGTTCGCGACCGAATCGTCGATGGCTTCCTTGTAGAACTGCTCGGCGTGTTCGCGGTCTTCGATCGCGGCGTAGACATTCCCCAGCGACGTGGCGATATCGGCCTTGATCGTGCGCGGGCCTCGCTCCGGGGTGAGCGGATAGGCGCGCAGCAGGTCCGCCAGGGCAGCGCGGAAGTTGCCCAGCGAGTAGTAGGCAGCCGCGCGTGCCGAGAGAGCGTCGACCATGTACTGCGGGTCGAACCCGCCCTGCTCCAGCGTGCCGATGACGGTCATCATCAGCTTGATGCTCTCGTTGGAGTGCCCGGACAGGTCCTCCGCCTGCGCCAGCGCGATGGTCAGCCGCTGCTGCATTTCGGGATCCAGGCCCGGTCGGTCCAGGGCCTCCTTGGTGTACTTCACGGCGGTCGCCGGAAGCGCCAGTGCATAGGCCGCTTCGGCGCCGATCGCCAGCCAGCGGCTGCGCGCCGGATCGGTGACCGGCAACCGGGCAAGCTGGCGCTCCGCGGCTGCCAGCGCCGGCTTGGGCGACGTCTGCAGCGATTGCTCGATCCGGCTTGCTTCGTCATCGGTGGACGCGGGAGGCGTCTCGACGTGCGTCGCCGCGGCAGCGGGCAGGGCTGCAGCCGGGCCGGGCGCGGTGGAAGCCGCCAGCAGGCAGGCCGCAACACACAGGGAGTGGCGCAGGGACATCGGGTTTCCGGTAAGTCGGGGCACGCGATCGAGCATAAGCCAACCGGTATCGGTCGGAACGAGCGGGGATGCGGCGTGCCGGGGCGGTGGTGGTATCGAGGGCGGTCGCAGGCGCGAGGATGCGCTCTGCCAAAAAAAACGCCGGCCTTGCGGCCGGCGTTCTGCGTACGCGACGCGGGGGAGGCGCGTCAGTGGCCGGAGGACTTGGAGGCGCCCAGGCCCGTCTCCGCCCGCACCTGCTGGGCCTTGAACGCGCCGCGTTCCTTGGCGGCCTGGGCGCTGCGGTCGGTGATGGAGAAGAACCAGATGCCGGCGAAGGCGATCGCCATCGAGAACAGCGCCGGCGA
>JAGWUF010000083.1 GCA_028868545.1 Lysobacteraceae bacterium
GCTCAGGCGGATATCACTTGATGATCTTCGCCACCACGCCGGCGCCGACGGTACGGCCACCTTCGCGGATCGCAAAGCGCAGGCCTTCGTCCATCGCCACCGGGTTGATCAGCGTCACCACCATCTTGATGTTGTCGCCCGGCATCACCATCTCCACGCCTTCCGGCAAGGTGACAGCACCGGTGATGTCGGTGGTGCGGAAGTAGAACTGTGGACGGTAGCCCTTGAAGAACGGGGTATGCCGGCCACCTTCATCCTTGCTCAGCACGTACACCTCGGCTTCAAACTCGGTGTGCGGGGTGATCGAACCCGGCTTGCACAGCACCTGGCCGCGCTCCACGTCGTCACGCTTGGTGCCACGCAGCAGCAGACCCGCGTTGTCGCCCGCCTGACCCTGATCCAGCAACTTGCGGAACATTTCCACGCCGGTCACGGTGGTCTTCTGGGTCGGACGGATACCGACAATTTCGATTTCCTCGCCCACCTTGATCACGCCGCGCTCGATGCGACCGGTCACCACGGTGCCGCGGCCCGAGATCGAGAACACGTCTTCCACCGGCATCAGGAACGGCTTGTCGATCGCACGCTCCGGCTCCGGGATCCAGGTGTCCAGCGCATCCACCAGCTTGATGATCGCCGGCACGCCAATCTCGCTCTGGTCGCCTTCCAGCGCCATGCGCGCAGAACCGGCGATGATCGGGGTGTCGTCGCCCGGGAAGTCGTACTTGCTCAGCAGCTCGCGTACTTCCATTTCCACCAGTTCCAGCAGCTCGGCATCGTCCACCATGTCAGCCTTGTTCAGGAACACGACGATGTACGGCACGCCCACCTGACGCGACAGCAGGATGTGCTCGCGGGTCTGCGGCATCGGGCCATCCGCGGCCGAGCACACCAGAATCGCGCCGTCCATCTGCGCCGCACCGGTGATCATGTTCTTCACATAGTCGGCGTGGCCCGGGCAGTCCACGTGCGCGTAGTGACGGTTCGGGCTTTCGTATTCCACGTGCGCCGTCGAGATCGTGATCCCGCGCGCCTTTTCTTCCGGCGCCGCGTCGATTGCACCGTAGTCCTTGAACTCGCCACCGAAACGCTCTGCGCCCACTTTGGTCAGCGCCGCCGTCAGCGTCGTCTTGCCGTGGTCCACGTGACCGATCGTACCCACGTTCACGTGGGGCTTGGTGCGTTCGAACTTACCCTTTGCCATGGCTGCGTCTCGCTGGAGTTGCCTGCCGAAGCAAGCGTGGAATTACTGAAGATGGTGCTCACGAAAGGAATCGAACCTTCGACCTCCTCCTTACCAAGGAGGTGCTCTACCGACTGAGCTACGTGAGCAGATTTTCGAAGCAGGTCGTGCGCTGTAATGCAATGGTGGAGCGGGAGACGGGAATCGAACCCGCACTAGTAGCTTGGAAGGCTACAGTTCTACCATTGAACTACTCCCGCACCGGGAGACCTGCCTTGTTGCGCCGCCGGCTGGTAAGGCCGACGATTTGAAACATGAAGCTGGTGGAGGGAGGTGGATTCGAACCACCGAAGGCGTAAGCCAGCAGATTTACAGTCTGCCCCCGTTGGCCGCTTGGGTATCCCTCCGAGTTTGCTGAAGGAATGAACCCCCTCAAACAGCCCGTTATTTTGGCGGGCGGATTGCGCCCTGTCAACGGGGGAACTCGAAAATTTCAAAGATTCCTGCGCGTGCGGCGCAAGTCCCGGCCCAGCCCGTGCGAGTCACTGCTGCAGCAACCAACCTGATGCGCGGCTCAGACGTTGAAACGGAAGTGCAACACATCGCCTTCCTGGACGCGATATTCCTTGCCTTCCAAACGCAACCGGCCCACATCACGTGCGCCGGCTTCGCCGCGGTATTTGATGAAATCGTCATAGCCAATCGTTTCGGCGCGAATGAAGCCTTTCTCGAAATCGGTATGGATGACTGCTGCGGCCTGCGGCGCCGTGGAACCGGCCTTGACCGTCCACGCGCGCACTTCCTTCACACCCGCGGTGAAGTAGGTCTGCAAGCCCAACAATTCGTAAGCAGCCCGAATCACGCGGTTCAAGCCAGGCTCTTCCAGCCCCAAATCGGTCAGGAAGGCATCGCGGTCGACATCGTCGAGCTGGCTCAACTCTTCTTCGATGGCGGCACACACCGGCACCACTTTTGCGCCTTCGGTCTGCGCACGTGCGCGCACAGCATCCAGATGCGGGTTGTTTTCGAACCCATCTTCCATCACGTTGGCCACGTACATCACCGGCTTCATGGTGAGCAGGAACAACTCGCGAATGGCCAGCTTTTCCTCGTCGTCCAGCGCCACTGTGCGGGCGGCCTTGCCCTCATCCAGTGCGGCGCGCAGTTTGCCCAGCACCGCGATCTTGGCTTTGGCGTCCTTGTCGCCCCCCTTGGCCACGCGCTCATAGCGGTTGATGGCCTTATCGACCGATTCCAGATCGGCCAGCGCCAATTCGGTGTCGATGGTGTCGATGTCGGCCAGCGGATCGACCTTGTTGTTGACGTGAATCACGTCATCGTTATCGAAACAACGCACCACATGCGTAATCGCATCCACTTCACGGATGTGCGCCAGGAACTTGTTGCCAAGACCTTCGCCGCTGGCTGCGCCGGCCACAAGGCCTGCGATGTCGACAAATTCCACTGCGGTGGGGATGCACTTCTGCGGTTTGACGATCTCGGCCAATGCGGCAAGGCGCGGATCCGGTACCGGCACCACGCCCACGTTCGGCTCGATCGTGCAGAACGGGAAATTGGCAGCCGCAATCCCGGCCTTGGTCAGCGCGTTGAACAGGGTGGACTTGCCGACGTTGGGCAGACCGACGATGCCGCATTTGATACCCATGATGCGTATTGCTCCGTTGCCACGCCGGCAGCAAGCCGGCGCGATGATGAAATTTAAGGCGTGCGCGGCGTATGCAGCCGCGTCATCGCATCTGCAAAACTACCTGACACCACTTGTGGCAGTACGTCGGCTGCATCGCCAATGGCGCGCAGGATCATCGCCTCATCGGCGGCGCCCGGACGCCCCAGTACCCACGGTGTCACATGATCTTTGTGCCCCGGATGGCCAATGCCGATCCGCAGGCGGTGGAACTTGCCGTGCCCGAGCAGCCGGATGGTGTCGCGCAGGCCGTTTTGCCCGCCATGGCCACCATCGAACTTGAGCCGCGCCGTACCCGGCGGCAGGTCCAGCTCATCGTGCACCACCAGCATCTCTTCCGGCTCGATCTTCCAGTAGCGCAATGCTGCAGTGATCGACTTGCCGCTGGCATTCATGAACGTTGCCGGCCGCAGCAGCCAGACCGTTTGTCCGCCAATACTGATTTTGGCAGTCTCGCCAAACAGCTTGCTCTCCAGCCCAAAGCGCAGGCCAGCACCCAATGCCAGCGCGTCAATAAACCAGAACCCGGCGTTGTGCCGGGTTCGGGTGTATTCGGCACCGGGATTACCCAGCCCGACGATGAGACGAATCCCTGCCATGACAGGTGAATCGATCCTTCCCATCCTGCCCGCGACTGCAAGCAGGATGAGCGGGAACGATTACTTGGCGTCCTTCTTGGACGCCTTGGTGGCCGGCACTTCGGCGGTAGCCGGTGCCGCGCTGTCCACGGCTTCTTCCTTGCCGTGCTTGGCCACAACCACGGCCACGTCGTGCTCCTTGCCCAACTTCAGCGCCGGCAATTCCACACCGGCCGGCAGCGTCAGGTCGGACAAATGCACCACGCCGCCCACGGCCAGGTTGGCCAGATCCACTTCAAGGGCGCTGGGCAGATCCTTCGGCAAGCAGCTGATTTCCACTTCGGTCAGCTCGTGCATGATGACCACGCCACCGGTCTTGCCGGCCGGCGAGCTGTCCTGGTTCAGGAAGTGCAACTGCACCTTGGTGCGCAGGGCCTGGTTGGCGTCCACGCGCTGGAAATCCAGATGCATGATCAGCTGCTTGTACGGGTGGCGCTGCATATCACGCAGCAGCACTTGCTCGACCTTGCCATCGATGTCGAGGTTCAGCAACGACGAGTAGAACCACTCGTGCTGGCTGGCCAGCCAAATGGCTTCGTGCTCGATCTGGATGGATTGCGGGGCGGCGCTGCCGCCGTAGACGATGGCCGGCAGCTGAGCGGCATGACGCAGGCGGCGGCTCGCACCCTTCCCCTCGGCATTGCGGCTCGCGGCCTTGATGGTGTGTTCAGACATGATGAAGACTCACTTTATATTGCAATGAAGCCGCCTCGCGGCGGCGATAACACTCATCCGCGACCAGATGAGTGGGGTGCGCTGCCGGCAAACCGGCAACGCGGGATTCCAAGGCCGCAACGTCAGTCGACGTAGAGCGAGCTGACAGATTCACCGAAGGTCATGCGGCGAATGGTTTCGGCCAGCAATTCGGCCACGCTGAGCTGCCGCACCTTGCCACAGGCTTTGGCCGCTGGCGACAACGGGATGGTGTCGGTGACCACCAACTCATCCAGCAAGGACTTGTTCAAGTTGTCGATGGCTGCACCCGACAGCACGGGATGCACGCAGTACGCCACCACCTTCAATGCGCCGCGCTCTTTCAGCGCGTTGGCGGCGGCGCACAGGGTGCCAGCGGTATCCACGATGTCATCCACCAGCACGCAGGTTTTGCCCGCAACATCACCGATGATGTTCATCACGGTGGCCACATTGGCCTTCGGGCGACGCTTGTCGATGATGGCCAGTTCCGCATCGTCGAGGCGCTTGGCAATCGCGCGCGCGCGCACCACACCGCCCACGTCGGGCGACACCACAATCACGTTGTCGGTGCCATGCGTGCGCCAGATATCGGCCAGCAGCAACGGCGAGGCATAGACATTGTCCACCGGCACATCGAAGAACCCTTGGATCTGATCGGCATGCAAATCCACGGTGAGCACGCGGTCGGTATCCACCGCGCTGAACATTTTGGCCGCCACTTTGGCGGTAATCGGCACACGCGCCGAGCGCGGGCGACGGTCTTGGCGGGCATAGCCGAAATACGGCACCACCGCCGTCACGCTGGCCGCCGAGGCGCGCTTGAGTGCATCGATCAGCACCAGCAATTCCATGAAATTTTCAGCCGACGGCGCATTGGTAGGCTGGATCACGTACACCTCTTGCCGGCGCACGCTTTCTTCAATCTCGACTTGCACTTCGCCATCGGAAAAACGGCTGATGAGCGCCTTGCCCGGCCGCACGCCCAACTCGCGGCAGACAGCATCGGCCAGCGGACGATTGGCATTCCCGGAGAAAACCAAAAAATTCGAGTCGTCTTGCATGTCGATGGCCGAATGGAGAACTGGATGAGATGGCAGGGGCGGAAGGATTCGAACCTACGCATGCCAGGATCAAAACCTGGTGCCTTAACCGCTTGGCGACGCCCCTAGCGAAATTGCCCCACTGCATCCAGCAGTGGCGACCTGTCTGCACCGCGCACAAGCCACGCATGCAGGCTTGATGGCAACGCGGCAAGTGCAGCTTCAGCGGCTTCGCGGGTGGCGAATTCGACAAAACATGCACTGCCCGAGCCGGTCAAGCGCGGCGTGCCGATGCTGGAAAGCGCCGCAAACATCGCCTCAATGGCGGGTTCACAGCGGCGCAGCACTGGCTCGAACGCGTTATCGAGCACGTTCCCTGACAGGAAGCCCGCTATTGTCGCGGGTCTGGCGTCTCGCGTCAAATCCGGTGATTGAAAAAGGCTGGCGGTGGCGGCATGCACCCCCGGATTGACCAACACATACCACGCAGGCGGCAGCGACATGGCGGTGAGCTGTTCCCCCACACCTTCGGCCCACGCATTGTGTCCGCGCACAAACACCGGCACATCGGCACCCAGCGCAAGGCCCAATTCGGCCAGCCGATCCACGCCAAGATGAAGCTGCCACAGCTGATTCAGCGCCACCAACACGGTCGCCGCATCGGACGAACCACCCCCGAAGCCGCCGCCCATCGGAATGCATTTTTCGATGCCGATATGCGCACCTTGCGCGCATTTAGCCGATGATTGCAAGTATTTTGCGGCACGAATCAGGAGATCGTCTGCCTCAGTCACCCCATCTGCACCCGGTCCAACGCGGCGGATAATGCCGTCGTTGCGCGCCCGCAGATACACCGTATCGCCCCATTCCAGGAGGCGGAATACGGTTTGCAAGTCGTGATAACCGTCATCACGGCGACCGGTGATGCGCAAGAACAAGTTCAGCTTGGCCGGGGCCGGCCAGGTACTCCATCCAGCATCTGCCGCAAACCCAGTCACTCCAGCCCCCAACGATCAATCGCAAGCTTCACCCGGCTCTTGCCACGCTGGGCGTCGATACGTGAAGGCATCTGCAAACCGCTGAATGGGTCGAGCTGCCAACGGCTGTACTCAATTTTCCAGCCACCCTGCTCGATCTGCCGTGGCAACAACTGCCCATCGAAGTGGATTTGCGCCACCCCCAAGCCGAACTCACTGGCGGCTACCGCACGCATCCAGCAACCCAAGGCCTGCACCGGAATGTCCCAACCAGTGGCCGTGCGCAGCAAAGTCGCGGCATCCGCGCCATGTTGCGATCCCTGCGGCATGCCTTGCAGCTGCGCGCCTTGCGTATCGGACTGCAATACCCAAGTTTGCGCGGTGATGGGCGCGGTTAGTTGCAGCTGCAAGCGCCCCTCGCCTTGCGTCCATTCAAAACGCGCAGCACCCGCGTCCTTGCCGTTGCTGATCGCCATCCGACCCGCCATCGCCCAACCCGGCTGCAGGCAATCCCCCGACGCCAGGCCCAAGGCTTGCGTGCGTTGCTGTTGCGCGGCCCGCGCATCCACAACATCCGGCGCAGCGCGAGGCGATGTTGTGTGCGGCAGGGTCTGGCAACCGCCCAGCAAAACCATCAGCAGGACACCCCCGACACACCCTCTCACGCACCCACCTCGCGCAATGCACGTTGCAGCGCACGGTTGTCCGGCTCCAGCTTGCGTGCTTCATCGAAATACTTGCGCGCCTCGTCTTTCTGCCCAAGC
>JAGWUF010000003.1 GCA_028868545.1 Lysobacteraceae bacterium
CGTACGAATACTTTTGAATTGATGGTGTTGATCGAACGTCTGCTATGGACAACCGTCCACGACCAGACGCCCGCACAAGTCACCTGCGCACACTGTCAAAGATCCTCGGGGCCGGCCTCAGCGCCTTTCCCGTTTCCCCTCGGCGCCGTAACGTCCGAGTGAGCCGCCCATTGTAGCGGGCTTTTTCGATTCGTCAACACCTCGTTTCGAGATCCTGACCCATCTGCTGCGCCATCACCCGGAGGTTTTTGTCGAAGCGAGCCGCCCATTATGCGGGCTTTCTGCGATTCGTCAAGCCCTTTGCGTGAAGCTTTTTCCGAACCCCCGGCGATCGTTGCCGCTTGCTCCGTCGAGGGGGCGCATCTTGCAGTGCTTCTGCGGGTTTGCACAGTCTTGACGTGTTGACGAAATACCGCCATCACGCGCATGGTGCGCGCTTGATCAAATTTGCGAGGCTCACGATGCGCCCTCACCTGTCGTTCCTGCTGGTCGCCTGCACGCTTTCTGCCTGTGCCGGCGCACGTCAGCCGTGGGTGGAGCTTGCAGGGCATCGCTATGCGGTGGAACTGGCAAAGGATGACGCCGAACGGGCGCGCGGCCTGATGTTCCGTGATGCAATGCCGACCGATCACGGCATGTTGTTCATCCATGACGTGCAGGAACCGCAAGCCTACTGGATGAAAAACACCAAGATCCCGCTGGACATCCTGTACTTCGACAATGCGCGCAAGCTGGTTTCGCAGCAGCGCGATGTGCCGCCCTGCTCGCTGGGTGACGCTTGCCCGCCCTACCCCAGCAATGCGCCGGCGCGCTACGTGCTGGAGCTCAATGCCGGCCAGGCCGAAGCGATGAAGCTCAAGGATGGTGCGGTACTGAAATTCGGCCCCGGCATCCCCTCGGCCAAGTGAGACCTCAGGCGACGATCAACTCGTAATCGTCCTTGCCCACGCCGCAATCCGGGCAGGTCCAGGTTTCCGGCACGTCTTCCCAGCGCGTCCCCGGCGGGATGCCATCATCGGGCGCACCTTGCGCCTCGTCGTAGATGTGGCCACAGACCACGCACATGTAGCTGCGAAACGGTGCACCGGAGACGGAAGCAGGCATCGGGGGGATAATTGCAATCGAAGACGCGGGATTGTCCCATTCTGCGCCCTGCTGCGCACGTCCATCGCACCACTGCCCTCGGATATCCACCATGCCACTGACCGCCACCCGCTCCCACGACCTGTTCTCCCGCGCCCAGGGCCTGATGCCCGGCGGCGTCAACTCGCCGGTCCGCGCGTTCAAGTCGGTGGGCGGCGAGCCGTTCTTCGTGCAGCGCGCCGACGGCCCGTATCTGTTCGATGTCGACGGTCACCGCTACATCGACTACGTCGGCTCCTGGGGTCCGATGATCGTCGGCCACAACCACCCGAAGGTGCTGGAGGCGGTGATCGAGACCGCGCGCAACGGCCTGAGCTTCGGCACGCCCAATCCGCTGGAAGTGACGATGGCCGAAACCATCTCCCGCCTGATCCCGAGTTGCGAGATGGTGCGCATGGTCAACTCCGGCACCGAGGCCACGCTGTCGGCGATCCGGTTGGCACGCGGCGCCACCGGGCGCAGCCGCATCGTCAAGTTCGAGGGCTGCTACCACGGCCACGGCGACAGCTTCCTGGTCAAGGCCGGCAGCGGCGCGTTGACCTTCGGCGTGCCGACCTCGCCGGGCGTGCCGAAGGCGTTGGCCGACCTCACCCTGACCCTGCCCTACAACGATTTCGAGGCTGCGACGCGGATGTTCGAAGAATGCGGCGGCGATATCGCCGCGCTCATCATCGAGCCGGTGGTCGGCAACGCCAACTGCCTGCCGCCGCGCGAAGGCTACCTGCAGCACTTGCGCGCGCTGTGCACGCAGCACGGCGCGCTGCTGATCTTCGACGAGGTGATGACCGGCTTCCGCGTAGCTCTGGGCGGCGCACAGGCGCGCTACGGGGTGGTGCCGGATCTTTCCACCTTCGGCAAGGTGATCGGCGGCGGCATGCCGGTGGGTGCGTATGGCGGCCGCCGCGAGCTGATGCAGCAGATCGCACCCAGCGGCCCGATCTACCAAGCCGGCACGCTGAGCGGCAACCCGGTGGCGATGGCGGCGGGGCTGGCGATGCTGGAACTGGTGCAGGCGCCGGGCTTCCACGATGCACTGGAAGCGAAGACGAACGCGCTGTGCGATGGGTTGGAAGCGGCCGCACGCGAGACTGACGTCGCCTTCACCACCCAGCACGTGGGCGGCATGTTCGGGCTGTTCTTCAGCGCGGAGAAGGTGGACACCTACGCGCAGGCGATGGCCTGCGACAGCGCCGCGTTCAACCGTTTCTTCCACGCGATGCGCGAGCGCGGCGTGTACTTGGCACCGTCGGCGTTCGAGGCCGGCTTCCTGTCCAGCGCGCACGACGACGCGGTGATCGCCGCCACCCTCGACGCGGCGCGCGCCGCCTTCGCCGCGATCTGACCGCCGGCATGGACGAACAGCCGCAGGCAGGCACGGGCGGAAGCGAGTTCTTCGCCCCCGTTCATCAGCCCGCAAGCCGCGAAGGCTGGCGCTTCCGGCTGTACCGGGTGATGTTCCACCACGAGAGCCGCGCCGAACGCAACTTCGACCTGGCGCTGATCGGGGTGATCATGGCCAGCGTGCTGGTGGTGTTGCTGGACAGCGATCCGGCCGTCAAGGCGCGCTGGCATTTCCCGCTGTACGTCGCCGAGTGGACATTCACCCTGCTGTTCGCGGTGGAATACGCGGCGCGGATCTGGGTGCTGCGGCAGCCGCTGCGATATGCGCGCAGCTTTCTCGGCATCGTCGACCTGCTGGCGATTCTGCCGACGTTCCTGTCGCTGCTGTTCCCCGCAAGCGCCTCGCTGACGGTGATCCGCATCCTGCGATTGCTGCGCATCTTCCGCGTGCTCAAGCTGGTCAAGTATTCCGACGAAGCCGGCATGCTGACCCACGCGCTGATCCGCAGCCGGCGCAAGATCCTGATCTTCGTGCTGACCCTGCTCACCATCGCGGTGATCTTCGGCGCGCTGATGTACGTGGTTGAAGGCCCGGAGCATGGCTTCGTCAGCATCCCCACCGGCATGTACTGGGCGGTGGTGACGATGGCGACCGTGGGCTATGGCGACCTGTCGCCGACCACCGGGCTGGGACGCCTGCTGACCTCCACGCTCATCATCATCGGCTACAGCATCATCGTGGTGCCGACCGGCATCTACAGCGCCGAGCTCGCGCGCACCATGCGCACCCGCAACCGCGTGCATGTGCGCTGCCCGCAGTGCAGCCTGGGCGAACACGATGACGACGCCTGGTTCTGCCGCAAATGCGGCGAGGCACTGCCCTCGCACGACAACAACGCCCCGACCTGACGCGCTCACATCGCCTACACAGCCAGGCTTCCAACATGAGCCTCGCGTCGCGCAGGGCAACGGGGCCGTTGCTCCACGGCATGACACGAAGGACTCAGCACATGAACACTCGCATTCTCGTCAGCGCGCTCGCGTTGGCGCTGGTGGTTCCGTTTTCCGCAACCGCCGCCAGCCAGGCTGCGCATCAACAGCACGCCACGGCACAACACGCCGCCACCGCACCTGCCACGGCGACGCAAACCGCGCCGGAGTTGCACAAAGCCATGCGCGGGCTGTGGCACGGGCATATCGTTGCCACCCGCGACTACGCGCTGGCGATCAAGAAGGGAAATTCGGCGGCGGCCAACAAGGCAGCCGATGCCGCGGTTGCCAACGCCAAGGACATCGCCAATGCCGTGGCCGGGTTCTACGGGCAGGCCGGTGGCGACGGCATCCTGAAGCTGCTGGCCGGCCACTGGGGCGGCGTCAAGGCGATGACCGATGCGCAGCATGCGCACGATCAGGCAGGCGTGGACAAGGCCATGCAGGCGCTGACCGGCAATGCGGCCGAGCTTGCCAAGTTTCTGCACACCGCCAACCCCGACAACTGGCCGCAAGCTACGGTGGAAGGGCTGCTGCTGGGCCATATCGCCGGCCACAAGGCGCAGATTCAGCAGGTCATGGCCGGTGACATGAAGGCCGAAGCCACCACTTGGCGGTCCATGCAGGATCACATGAACACGATCGCCGATGCGCTGGCCGACGGCCTTGCCAGGCAGTTCCCGGACAAGGCCAAGTAAACCGCGCGATCGCTCAGTCGCGGGGAAGCGCCTGCAGCGCCGTTTGCAGGCGTTTCAATCCTTCCACCACGTCGGCATCACCAATGCTCAGCGCCGGCACGAAGCGCAGCACGTCGGGGCCGGCCTGCAACAGCAACAGGCCATGCGCGGCAGCGAGGTCGCCGATCACACCGGCCTTCCCTGCATGTTCGGGCTTCAGCACCGCGCCCAGCATCAGGCCGCGACCGCGCACTTCGGTGAACAGATCGAGTTCGCGGTTGATTGCTGCGATGCCGTCGCGGATCGCCTGTGACTGCCTTGCCACGTTCGCGACGATTTCGTCCGAGGCCAGCCGTCGCAACGCGACCCGCGCCACCGCCGCCGCCAGCGGGTTGCCGCCGAAGGTGGTGCCGTGGGCGCCGAACTGCATTGCCTGCGCGACCTTCGGGCCGGCCAGCAGCGCGCCGATCGGCATGCCGCCGCCCAGCGCCTTCGCCAGCGTCACGATGTCGGGTGTCACGCCATCGGCCCAGTGCGCGAACAGTTCACCGCTGCGGCCCATGCCGCACTGGATTTCATCCAGCACCAACAGTGCATCGTGCTTGTCGCACAACGCGCGCACCGCTTGCAGGTAGCCGGGAGCCGCCGGGATCACGCCGCTTTCGCCCTGTACCGGCTCCAGCATCACGGCGGCCACGTCGCCGCCGGCCATCGCCGCTTCCAATGCCGCGATGTCATTGAAATCCACATGGCGAAACCCGCCCGGCAGCGGCTCGTAGCCTTGCTGATATTTGGGCTGTGCGGTGGCGGTGACGGTGGCCAGGGTGCGGCCATGGAAACTGCCGTGGAAAGTGAGAATGGTGCGACGCTCCGGCGGGCGGCCCTGCTCGCTGGCCCATTTGCGCGCCAGCTTGATCGCCGCCTCGTTGGCTTCGGCCCCGGAATTGCACAGGAAGGCACGCTGCGCAAACCGCGAAGCGGCCACCAGCTCCTGCGCCAAGCGCAACGGCGGTTCGCTGTAGAACACATTGCTGGTATGCCAAAGCTTGCCGGCCTGTTCGATCAAGGCCGTATTCAATTCCGGGTTGCAATGGCCCAAGCTGCACACCGCGATGCCGGCACCGAAATCCACGTATTCGCGGCCTGCGCTGTCCCACACGCGTGCGCCCTGCCCGCGTTCGAGGATCATCTCGCGCTGCTTGTACACCGGCAGCAGCACGTCGCGACCCAGCGCCAGCAGTTCATCCACCTTCACATCACGCGTCATCTCACCAGACTCCCGTGTTCGGCATCGACGCCCACGGCTCCTGCGGCGGCAGGTGGCCGTCTTGCAACAACTCCACCGAGATCAGGTCGGGCGAGCGCACGAACGCCATGTGGCCGTCGCGCGGCGGGCGGCTGATGGTGTAGCCCATGTCCAGCAGGCGCTGGCAGCTGGCGTAGATGTCTTCGACGCGGAAGGCGAGGTGACCGAAGTTGCGGGCGCTGCCGTAGTCCTCGTCGGCGTCCCAGTTGTGGGTCAGCTCGATCTCCGCGTCCGGGGTTTCGGCGGCGGCGAGGAAGATCAGGGTGAAGCGGCCCGCTTCGTTTTCCAGGCGCCGGGTTTCGCGCAGGCCCAGGCCCTCGCAGTAAAAGCGCAGCGAAGCCGCGACATCGCGCACGCGCACCATCGTGTGCAGGTATTTCATGAGGGGGTTCCGTTCGGGGGGATCGCAAGATGATCCCACGAAGCCCGGCTCAGGGATCGAGGTAGAGATCCGGCAGCAGCGGCATCGACGGATCCTGCGCGTAGCCGGACAGGTCGCTGACGCCAGTCTCGCGCAGCACCTCGTCGTCGATCAGGAAGTTGCCGGAAAAACCGGCCGCCGCGCGGGTCAGCACGGCGTGCGCGGCGTCGCCCAGGATTTCGGGCTTGCGGCCGTTGCCGGCGGCCACGCCGGGGATCATGTTCAGCGCATCGGTGGCGATCAGGGTGCGCGGCCACAGCGCGTTCACCGCCACGCCCTGCGGGCCGAACTCGGCGGCCAGGCCCAGGGTGACGAAGCTCATGCCCATCTTCGCCAGCGTGTAGGCGGTGTGCGGGCCCCACCACTTCGGTGCCAGCGAAGGCGGCGGGCACAGGGTCAGGATGTGCGGGTTGGCCGCATTCAGCAGATGCGGCAGACAGGCCTGCGCGCACAGGAAACTGCCGCGGCTGTTGACCTGCTGCATCAGGTCGAAGCGCTTCATCGGCGTGTCCAGCGTGCCGCGCAACCAGATCGCGCTGGCGTTGTTGACCAGGATGTCGATGCCGCCGAAGGCATCGACGGTGGCGGCCACCGCCGCACGCACCTGATCTTCCTCGCGGATGTCGCACTTCAGCGCCAGCGCGCGGCCGCCGGCCGCTTCCACTTCGCGGGCGGCGCTGTGGATGGTGCCCGGCAGCTTGGGGTTGGGCACGTCCGACTTGGCGACGATGGCGATGTTGGCACCGTCGCGGGCGGCGCGCAGGGCGATGGCCAGGCCGATCCCGCGCGAGGCGCCGGTGATGAACAGAGTCTTGCCGGAAAGCGTGGTCATGCCATTCACCCTGGTTGCAGACAGCGGGAGTGTAGCCTTCGCCACCTATAATCCGCCGATGCACAGCGCGTGGTTCGACAACATCGTTGCCTGGATTGGCGCGCATCCGCAAGCGGCGGGTCTGCTGATCTTCCTGATCGCCCTGAGCGACGCACTGATCGTGGTGGGTGCGATCGTGCCCGCCCTGCCGCTGATGATCGCCATCGGCGTGCTGATCGGCATGGGCCAGATCGCCGGCCCGTATGCGGTACTCTGCGCCGCACTGGGCGCGTTTGCCGGGGATGGCCTGAGTTACTGGATCGGCCGCCGCTGGGGGGATTCTCTGCGCGGGGTGTGGCCGTTCCGGCGCTACCCGCAACTGCTGGAGCGCGCCGAAAACCTGTTCCGGCGCAATGCCTTCAAGGGCATCCTGATTGCACGCTACGTGGGTGCGGTGCGGCCATTCGTGCCGGCCATTGCCGGGATGGGGAAGATGCCGCTGCTGCGCTATGCACGTGCCAGCGGGTTTGCCTGCCTGTCGTGGGCGGTGCTGTTCCTGCTGCCCGGCTGGGCGCTGGGGCAGGCCTACGACGCGGTGGCCGCCGTCGCCGACAAGCTGGCGCTGGTGTTGCTGGGTCTGGTGGCCGCGTTGGGGCTGGTGTGGGCGCTGGTGCTCTACACCTGGCGCTGGTTTGCGATGAATGCCGACAGCCTGCTGGCGCGCCTGCTGCGCTGGGCGGACGCGCACCCGCTGCTGGGCCGCCACGTCAGCGCTTTGGTGGATCGGCGTCGCCCCGAAACCGCGCCGTTGCTGCTGTTGGCGGTGTGTCTGTTCGGCGTGGCGTGGCTGTGGACGTGGTTCAGCGTGACCTTGCTGGCGCACGGCGGCCCGCTGCTGCTGGATCACGATGTATATGCGTTGATGTTTTCCCTGCGCAATCCATTGGCCGACCGCGCGATGGCCACGCTGGCCGCGCTGGGCAGCGCTCCGGTCCTCGGCGTGGCGTCACTGGCCGCACTGGCATGGCTGTTGTGGCGGCGGCGCTGGAAGGCGGCCATCCATTGGCTGGCCGCCATTGCCATCGGGCTGGCCCTGACCGAGGCACTGGATGCCGTCATCGACATGCCGCGCCCGCCCACCGCCGCGGCCGGCTTCGGCTTTCCTTCCATCGCGGTCACCATGACCACGGTGGTGTTCGGCTTCTTCGCGGTGCTGATCGCGCGCGAGTTGCCCGGCCGCAACCGGGTGTGGCCGTATCTGGTCACCGGCGTGGCCACCGCCGTGGTCGGCTTCGCCCGGCTGTATCTGGGTGCGCATTGGTTGTCGGACATTCTCGGCGGCGTGCTGCTGGGCAGCTTGTGGGTGCTGGTGATCGGCATTGCCTATCGCCGTCATAACGACCGCGCCTTCCTGATGCGTCCGCTGGGCTGGGTCTTCTACGGCAGCCTGCTGCTGGCCGCGGGTTGGTACGCCCCGCGCAGCGCGCCGCAGACGCTGGCCCAGTTCGAGCCACCACCGCCTGCGGACGTGCTGTCGACCGCACAGTGGCAGGCACGGGGCTTGCGCGATGCCGGCAAGCGGTTCGATCTGGAAATCGCCGGAGATGCGGCTCTGTTGCAGCAGGATCTGCAACGGCAGGGCTGGACGGTGCAGGCGCCCGCCGATTGGCTATCCGCGCTGGGCCTGCTGAATGACAGCCTGCCACCGGCCGAGCGCCCGGTACTGCCGCTGGCCTTGAACGCGCACCCCGAACGCCTGTTGTTGCGCCGTATCGACCCCGCCCAGCCGCACCACATCGAAGTGCTGCGGGTATGGCCCGCGCCGGTGCGGCTGCAGGATGGCCGGCCGCTGTGGGTGGCGCGCTACGACAACATGCAGTTGCAGCGGCGACTGCGCCTGTTGAGCCTGTGGAAACCCGACCCGCCAGCGCATGCACTGCCGGCCGACCTGCAAGCACTGGGCAAGGCGGACGCACGCTTGCAGGTGGTGGCGCACCCGCGTTGAAAAAACCAGCGGCGCGAACTCCACTGCCCCACGGTCAGGCGTTTTTGATGGCCGCAAAAAACCGCCGCGGCGCGCCATCGAAGCCGCCGTTGGACATGAACACCACGTGGTCACCGGGACGCACGATGCCGCCCAGCGCGGCCAGCAGCGCATCGGCGTCGGTGACGGCATGGCCTTCACCGCGCAACGCCGCGATCACCTTGCCGGCATCCCAGGGCAGCTCCGGCCGCGCCAGGAACACCACCGCATCGGCCAGATCCAGCGACGGCGCCAGCGCGCCGGCGTGCGCGCCCAGCCGCATCGAATTGCTGCGTGGCTCCATCGCCACCACGATCCGCGCATCGCCCACCTTCGCGCGCAGGCCGGCGAGCGTGGTGGCGATGGCGGTGGGATGGTGGGCGAAGTCGTCATAGACGGTGACGCCCGCGTGCGCGCCGATCACTTCCAGCCGCCGCTTGACGCTGTGGAAGCCGGCCAGCGCCGGCATGACCGTCGCGACATCCACGCCCACCGCCGCGCAAGCCGCCAGTGCGGCCAGCCCGTTCAGCACGTTGTGGTCGCCCAGCAGCGGCCATTCGACCGTGCCCAGTTCTTCACCACGATGGGACACCGCAAACGCACTGCCGTCGTCGGCCAGCTTGCGCGCACTCCATTCGAATGCGGCATCGAAGCCGAACCGCTCCACCGGCGTCCAGCAGCCCATCGCCAGCACTTCACGCAGGTGCGCGTCGTGGCCGTTGACGATCAGCCGGCCGCGCCCGGGCACGGTACGCACCAGATGGTGGAACTGGCGCTGGATCGCGGCCACGTCCGGGAAGATGTCGGCGTGGTCGTATTCCAGGTTGTTGAGGATGGCGACCAGCGGGCGGTAGTGGACGAATTTGCTGCGCTTGTCGAAGAAGGCGGTGTCGTATTCATCGGCCTCGACCACGAATTCGCGGCCGGTGCCCACCCGCGCCGAAACGCCGAAATCCTCGGCCACGCCGCCAATCAGGAAGCCGGGTTCGCGGCCCGCGACCTGCAGCAAATACGCAAGAATGGTGGTGGTGGTGGTCTTGCCGTGGGTGCCGGCCACCGCCAGGGTGTCGCGGCCGGGCAGCACCTGCTCGCTGAGCCACTGCGCGCCGGAAGTGTATTTCAGGCCGGCATCGAGCACGTGCTCGACCGCCGGGTTGCCGCGCGAGAGCGCGTTGCCGACGATGATTTCATCGCAGTCCGCACCGATGTTGCCAGCGGTGTAGCCCTGCTGCAGCGCGATGCCCAGCTGCTCCAGCTGGGTGGACATCGGCGGGTAGATGTTGGCGTCGCTGCCTTCGACGGCATGGCCCAGTTCGCGCGCCAGCGCGGCCACGCCGCCCATGAAGGTACCGGCGATACCGAGGATATGGAGTTTCACGTGCAATTCCCGAAACGTTGCCGACGAATCAGCAGGTGGAGTGGCACAGGGCCGGCCTCGCAACCAAGCGAGTATCGGGGAGCGACTTGCGAGGCCGGCCCTGCGCCGCTCCGCCGGTCGCCCGGCGAATCTCAACCGACGTCGTGCCCGGACTGGATCGCTTCCACGATGCGGGCAAACACATCGTCCAGCGAACCCACGCCATCGACCACGGTCAGCTGGCCGTGCTGGCGGTAATAGTCGATCACCGGCGCGGTCTTCTCGTCGTACACGTTGAGGCGGTGGCGCACCGATTCCGGCGTGTCGTCGGCGCGGCCCTCGGCCTTGGCGCGGCCGGCCAGGCGCGCGATGATCTGCTCGTTGTCCACCGCCAGCTGTACCGCGGCGTCGAACTTCTGGCCCAGGCTGGCCAGCAGCCCGTCCAGCGCGGCGGCCTGTGCCAGGTTGCGCGGGTAACCGTCGAGGATGAAGCCGGCGCGGGTGTCGTCCTGCGAGAAGCGCGAGCGCAGCATGCCCAGCAGGATCTCGTCGCTGACCAGATCGCCGCGTGCCATCACTTCCTTGGCCTGCAGCCCCAATGGGGTGCCGGCGGCCACTTCCGCACGCAGCAGATCGCCGGTGGAAATGTGCGGAACCTGCAGGAAATCCTTCAGCCGCGCCGCCTGCGTTCCCTTGCCGGATCCCGGCGCGCCCAACAGCACCAATCGCATCGAATCGCTCCAAATTGTCTCGTGAATTGTCTCGCAGGACGGCGCTAGACTGCGGTCTTGCGCGTTTGTTGGCCAGCTTACTGCATTTCGTCGCCAATTCAGGCACTCATCCAAGGATCTCACCATGCCAGAAGGCAATCTGCTGTACGCCCAGAGCGGCGGCGTGACCGCCGTGATCAATGCCACCGCGTCCGCCGTGCTGCAGGCGGCACGGGCCAGAAAAATCCGCGTGCTAGCCGCCCGTAACGGCATTCTGGGAGCGCTGCGTGAAGACTTGATCGACACATCCAGCCTCACCGCCGCCGAGGTGAAGGCGCTGGCCCATACCCCCGGTGGCGCGTTCGGCAGCTGCCGGCTCAAACTGAAATCACTGGCCGACGACCGCGCCAAATACGAACGCCTGCTTGAAGTATTCCGGGCCCACGACGTGCGCTGGTTCCTCTACAACGGCGGCAACGATTCGGCCGACACCGCCCTGAAGGTCTCGCAATTGGCGGCCGAATTCGGTTACCCGCTGACCTGCGTGGGCGTACCGAAGACGGTGGACAACGACCTGGCCGTGACCGACTGCTGCCCCGGCTTCGGCTCGGCGGCCAAATACACCGCGGTGTCGGTGCGCGAATGCGCGCTGGACGTGGCGGCGATGGCGGAAACCTCCACCAAGGTGTTCGTCTACGAGGCGATGGGCCGTCATGCCGGCTGGCTGGCCGCGGCCGCCGGGTTGGCAGGCAACGGCAAGAACGACGCCCCGCACCTGATCCTGTTCCCGGAGCGCGTGTTCGACGAGGCCGACTTCATGGCTCGCGTCGATGCCGTGGTGAAGCGGGTCGGCTACTGCGTGGTGGTGGCCAGCGAAGGCATCCGCCGCGCCGATGGCAGCTTCGTGGCCGATGCCGGCGGCGGCAAGGACAGCTTCGGCCATACCCAGCTGGGCGGCGTGGCCTCGCATCTGGCCGGGCGGGTGAAAGACGTGCTGGGCTACAAGGTGCACTGGGCCCTGCCCGACTATCTGCAACGCTCGGCGCGGCATCTGGCCAGCAAGACCGATCTTGAGCACGCGCTGGCGGTGGGCCGGGCGGCGGTGGAATGCGCCCTGGCCGGGCAGAATGCGGTGATGCCGGTGATCGTGCGCGATGCCGATGCCCCCTACCGCTGGCATGTCGATATCGCCCCGCTGGCGCAGATTGCCAATCGCGAAAAAACCATGCCCAAGGGGTTCATCCGCAAGGATGGCCATGGCATCACGGCCGCTGCACGCACCTACCTGTCACCGCTGATTGCCGGGGAAAGCTTCCCTCCCTATGTCCGGGATGGACTGCCGGATTACGTTACTCCCAACATGCAGGCCGTACGCCGCAAGCTGCCCGCCTGGCGCGAGTGAGCGTCTGCTGGCATACACTGCGCCCGATCGCATTCCCATCTCCTCGTTTCCGGACAAGACATGAACAAGACCGTTTTCGCGCTGACTTCGCTGGCCGTGGCCCTGACGTTTGCCAGCGCGCCCGCGCAGGCCCAGTTCAGCAAGAAGAAAAACGACCCGCAAGGCGCCGCCGCCGGTGCCAATTCGCAGGGCGCTGGCGCCAATCTCGAACATTGCGACCAGCCGCTAGGCACCGTGGGTGTGGTGGAAGAACAAAACGGTGATTGGTATCGCTACCTGACGTCGGATCTGCGCCTGCCCTCCACCATCCCGGTGATCCGCATGTTGATCCAGCAATCCAACTGCTTCGTGGTGGTCGAACGCGGCCGCGCCATGCAGAACATGATGCAGGAACGCGCCCTGATGGACAGCGGCGAGCTGCGTGAAGGCAGCAACTTCGGCAAGGGCCAGATGGTGGCGGCCGACTACACCATCAATCCCAGCATCAATTTTTCGCAAAGCGATGCCGGCGGCATTGGCGGTGTCATCGGTTCGTTCGGCGGCAAATGGGGCGCGGTGGGCGCACTGGCGGGCGGCCTGAAGTTCAAGAAGGCCGAGACCATGCTGACCATGATCGACAATCGCTCCGGCGTGCAGATCGGCGTGGCCCAGGGCAATGCCACCAAGACCGATTTCGGCCTGGGTTTCCTTGGCGGTGGCGGCTCCGGCTTTGGTGGCCTGGGTGGCTACACCAGCACGCCCGAAGGCAAGGCGCTGGCCGCGGCGTTCGCCAATGCCTACAACAACCTGGTGCGGGCCATGCGCAACTACCAGCCGCAGCAGGTGGAAGGCGGGCTGGGCAAGGGCGGCAAGCTCAAGGTCGGCAACTGAACCTTGCGCACCTGGTGCCATCGCAGACGCCCGGCAGCCCCGGGCGTTTGTCTTTATCGATGCCCTCCTGATGCCATTCAGCGCCATGCCCATCCTGCAAGTCAAAGCCAAGCCCAATTCCCGCGTGTCGGCGCTCACGCGGCAAGAGGACGGCACCTGGCTGGCGCAGCTGAAGTCCGCCCCGGTGGATGGCAAGGCCAATGCAGAACTCGTTGCGCTGGTGGCCGCGCAGTTCCGCTGCCGCAAGGCCGACATCACCATCAAGGCCGGTGCCGGCGGTCGCATGAAGCTGATCACGCTGCCGGATTGACGCCACCAGCAATCAGTTGCCGAAATACACCGCCACCCCGACACCGCCCTGCCATGCATCGGCATGGCCGCCCAGGCGGTGGCGAAGACCGACGTCGAACTGCACGCGCGGGGTTGCCTGCCAGGCGATGCCTGCACCGCCCATGCTGCCGTACCCCCTGCCCGCCGCATGCTGCGTGGCCAGTTCCACATAGGCCCCCACTGCCGGGGACAACGACCAGCTGTCATTGATGGCAAGCAGCTGGCTGTCGCCGTTGCCGTGTGCCCCCTGCAAATACAGCCCCAGCGCAGTGTCGGGGCTGCGTTGCCAATTGATGCTGGCACCCAACTGGTACTGTCGCCGCTCGGCACGGAACTCCGGTGCGCCATCGGTCAGCTCGATGCTGCCCAGCAAGCCCCAGCTGAACGGGCCCTTGGCAGCGGGCGCGAATTTCAGTGCAACCGTCGCGTCCGCGCGCCCATGCACACCCGTTCCCGCCCCCGTCTGCCGGTTCCAGCCGCTGCCTGCCTGCAGTTCCAGCGCATGGCCCAGCCCCAGGCGCAGCAGCGTACCGACGCTGTACAGCGCCACGCCATCGGTACGGCTCCAGTCAGGCATGCCCTGTTCCCAGATCACATCGCCGGCCTGCAGCACTGCCGGGGTGAAACCCAGCCCCGGACGGTCGTAACCGGGGTTGTTCGTCATCGGGGCGCCCACCGCCTGCGCCTGTGCCGGCAGGGCCGCCAATGCGCCCGTCCCCCACAGTACCGCCAGGATCCCTTTCATCCACATGTGTTCGGCCCCCGCTGCCATCGCACGTCATTGCACGTCATTGCACGTCATTGCAGCCTGAAGCACTCAGGGCTTGCACTGCGCGCCCTGCACCGCCAACCCCACCGCATACCGCGGCAGCTCGCCCAGCCTGCCCGCGGCGGCGGCATCCAGCCCGTCCTTCAGATACACCCGCACCCGACCTTGCGCATCCAGGGTGGGCACCGCACTGGCGGCGGCCTTGCGCCAGATGCCGACCACCGCGACCTGCCCGCTGCAGCTGGCGCTGGGCACGCGAATTTCGTCATTGAAGATCCAGCCGCTTGCCGTGGACGGTTTTGCGATATCCGCATCCACCAGTGCGGCGCGTGGCTGACACCGCGCGCTGGTACGCACGGCGGTCAGCGCATAGGGCGCGCGCGCCTCGCCGGTGAACCGGCCTTCCAGGCGGGTACAGGCCTCTGGAATCGTGCGAAGGGTGTGCACGACACCCTGCAGCTGGGCCGTCGCCAGGGCGCGCTGAACCTCCGGCGGTGGCTCGGCGGCACGCGCACCAACCGCCAGCACCACGCCAGCAAAAAAGATGTGCAGTTGCAGCATCGCGCACCCCGATCGACCCGTGTTGCCGGCAGAGTGCCACGTTCCGGCTGAATTCCGCACACCCGCTGCACGCGACGTCGGCGCTGCACGCCAATTCTCCCGCCGGTGTGTGCGATAGTCGACAGGTCGCCTGTCTGCGGGTGGGCGCTGCAACCTGACGTCTTCCATTTCGAACACCCGGGGAGGGGATTCATGCTGGAGCAATATGGTTTGGTACTGGCGCTGGTATGCGCCGTCATCGCAATCGTCTATGGCCTGTGGGCGGCGGCATGGATCAACCGGCAGCCCGCCGGCAACGAGCGGATGCAGGAAATCGCCGGCGCGATCCAGGAAGGTGCGCGCGCCTACCTCAATCGCCAGTACTCCACCATTGCCGTCGCCGGCGTGGTGCTGCTGGTCTTGATCGGCATCTTCCTCAGCATCCATACCGCGATTGGCTTCGCCATCGGCGCGATCCTGTCCGGTGCGGCCGGCTACATCGGCATGAACGTGTCGGTGCGCGCCAACGTGCGCACCGCCGAGGCCGCCCGCCAGGGCATGGGCCCGGCGATGAACGTGGCCTTCAAGGGCGGCGCGATCACCGGCATGCTGGTGGTGGGGCTGGGCCTGCTGGGCGTGGCCGGCTACTGGTACGTGCTCACGAACGTCATGGCCGTGGAGCAGGAAAAGGCCCTGCACGCGCTGGTCGGCCTGGCGTTCGGCAGCTCGCTGATCTCGATCTTCGCGCGGCTGGGCGGTGGCATCTTCACCAAGGGTGCCGACGTCGGTGCCGACCTGGTGGGCAAGGTGGAAGCCGGCATCCCCGAGGACGACCCCCGCAACCCGGCGGTGATCGCCGACAACGTGGGCGACAACGTGGGCGACTGCGCCGGGATGGCCGCCGACCTGTTCGAAACCTATGCGGTGACGGTGATCGCCACCATGCTGCTGGGCAGCCTGATGGTCGCCACCGTCGGCCAGCACGCGGTGCTGTACCCGCTGGTGCTGGGCGGCGCCTCGATCATCGCCTCGATCATCGGCGCGTTCTTCGTGAAGGTGTCCGGCAGCAACCCCAACATCATGGGCGCGCTGTACCGCGGCGTGATCGTGTCGGCGGTGCTGGCGGCGGCGGCGTTCTACCCGATCACCACCCAGCTGATGGGCGACTCCAGCTTCGGCGCGATGAACCTGTACGGCTGCGCGCTGATCGGGCTGGTGCTGACCGGGGTGATCGTGTGGATCACCGAGTACTACACCGGCACCCAGTACGCACCGGTGAGACACGTCGCGCAGGCCTCCACCACCGGCCACGGCACCAACATCATCGCCGGCCTCGGCGTGTCGATGAAGTCCACCGCGCTGCCGGTGCTGGCGGTGTGCGCCTCGATCCTCGGCGCCTACAAGCTGGGCGGTCTGTACGGGATCGCGATTGCCGCCACCTCGATGCTGTCGATGGCCGGCATGATCGTGGCGCTGGATGCCTACGGCCCGATCACCGACAACGCCGGCGGCATCGCCGAAATGGCGGAACTGCCGCCGGAAGTGCGCAACGTCACCGACCCGCTGGATGCGGTGGGCAACACCACCAAGGCGGTCACCAAGGGCTACGCCATCGGCTCGGCCGCACTGGCTGCACTGGTCCTGTTCGCGGATTACACCCACAACCTGCAGACCGCGCACCCCGACGTGCAGTTCAGCTTCGACCTGTCCAACCACATGGTCATCATCGGCCTGCTGATCGGCGGGTTGATCCCGTACCTGTTCGGCGCGATGGCGATGGAAGCCGTCGGTCGCGCGGCCGGCGCGGTGGTGGAGGAAGTGCGCCGCCAGTTCCGCGACATCAAGGGCATCATGGACGGCACCGGCAAGCCGCAGTACGACAAAGCGGTGGACATGCTGACCAGGTCGGCGATCAAGGAGATGATCGTGCCGTCGCTGCTGCCGGTCGCGGTGCCGGTGATTGTGGGCCTGGCGCTGGGCCCGCAGGCGCTGGGCGGGCTGCTGATCGGCACCATCGTCACCGGCATCTTCGTGGCGATTTCGATGACCACCGGCGGCGGCGCCTGGGACAACGCCAAGAAGTACATCGAGGACGGCAACTTCGGCGGCAAGGGTTCCGAGGCGCACAAGGCCGCGGTGACCGGCGACACCGTCGGCGATCCCTACAAGGACACCGCAGGTCCCGCCGTGAACCCGCTGATCAAGATCATCAACATCGTGGCGCTGCTGATCGTGCCGCTGCTGCCGGTGAACACCAGCCTCACCGACGCGGCCAAGCCGCCGGTGGCGGTGAATGCACCGGCCACGGCACAGATGACGGCCACGCCGGATGCGGCGCCGATGCCGGCCGCGGCCACGCCGGAACCGGCACAACCCGACCACTGAACATTGCTTGCATCGAGACAAAACGGCGACCTTGCGGTCGCCGTTTTTTTTGATCTGCGCGGCAAATGCCGCCCTGACATGAATCGCCTTTCATTCACGAATTGCGATGCCATGCGATGATTCCGTCGTCGCGACCACGGAACACCCATGCAGCACCACACCTCGCTGATCGCCATGCTCGTCTACGGCTTCGTGCTCGCCTTCGGACTGGGCGCACTGGCCAACCGCCTGCGGCTGTCGCCGCTGGTGGGCTATCTGCTGGCGGGGGTGTTGGCGGGGCCGTTCACACCCGGCTTCGTGGGTGATGCAGAGCTGGCGCCGCAATTGGCGGAGATCGGCGTGATCCTGCTGATGTTCGGGGTCGGCCTGCACTTCTCGCTGCGCGATCTGATGTCGGTGAGGAACATCGCCATCCCCGGCGCGATCGGGCAGATCACGGTGGCGACCCTGCTGGGCTGGGGGCTGGCCGAGCTGATGGGCTGGCGGCATATCGAAGGGCTGATCTTCGGCTTCTCGCTGGCCACCGCCAGCACCGTGGTGCTGCTGCGGGCGATGGAAGAACGGCGCCTGCTGGATACCCGCCGCGGCAAAATTGCCGTTGGCTGGCTGATCGTCGAGGATCTGGCCTGCGTGATCGCGCTGGTGCTGATCCCGGCGCTGGCCGGCGCGCTGAACGGCACCGAGGCGGCTGGCGCCGCCGGCATCCTGAAGGCGCTGGCGATCACCTTCGGCAAGGTTGCCGCCTTCGTCGCCTTCATGCTGATCGTGGGTCGCCGGGCGATCCCGTGGGTGCTGGAACGGATCGCCGGCACCGGCTCGCGCGAGCTGTTCACGCTGGCGGTGCTGTCGATCGCGATGGGCGTGGCATTCGCCTCGGCCGAACTGTTCGGGGTGAGCTTCGCGCTGGGCGCGTTCTTCGCCGGCATGCTGCTCAACGAATCCGAGTTCAGCCACCAGGCCGCGCAGGACTCGCTGCCGATGCGCGACGCCTTCGCGGTGCTGTTCTTCGTCTCGGTGGGCATGCTGTTCGACCCGCGCATCCTGATCGAACATCCGTGGCAGGTGCTGGCGACCACGCTGATCATCGTGGTCGGCAAATCGGCGGCCGCCTACATCATCGTGCGCGCCTTCGGCCATCCCAATGCCACCGCGCTGACCATTTCCACCAGCCTGGCGCAGATCGGCGAATTCGCCTTCATCATCGCCGGGCTCGGCCTGAGTCTGGGGATCCTGCCCAAGGTCGGCCATGACCTGGTGCTGGCCGGCGCGCTGATCACCATCATGCTCAACCCGATCCTGTTCATGGTGCTGGACCGCTGGCAGGCACGCGAGGACGCACGCGTGGCTGCCAACGCCATCCCCGAACCTGACGTGATCCCCGTGGCGATCGAGGGGCACGTCATCGTGGTGGGCTATGGTCGGGTTGGCAGTCGGCTGGTGCAACTGCTGCGGGAACGCGATGTGCCCGTGGTGGTGATCGAAGAAGACGCCGACCGGGCGAACCTGGCCCGCGCCACCGGGCTTCCCACCGTGCGTGGCAACGTCGCCAATCAGCACGTGATGCTGGAGGCCGCACCGGAACGGGCAAAGCTTGCGATTTTTGCAATGCCGCAGGCACTGGAAGCGGGCAGCACGATCGAGCGTCTGAAGGCGATCAATCCCGCCATCAGCGTGCTGGCACGCGCGCACAGTGAAGCCCAGGTGAGGTACCTGCTGGAACACGGCGCCGATGCCGCCGTGCTGGCCGAGCGCGAATTGGCGCATTCACTGACCGACATGGTGATGGCCACGCCGCCGTGGCGGCTGCCGGCCAAATCTGCCCTCTGAACTGTTGCCGCGCAGCAGCGGCTGCGTTCAGTGCGGCGCTTTCGCCTCGGTCAGCTGGCGGATGAACGCCTGCACCACCACTTCGGTGCGAAACCGCGCGGCACTGGCGGGTGCCGCCGCCGCCATCGCCTGGCGACGCGCCGGGTCGTCGATCAATCGACCGATCAATGCCGCCAGATCGGCAATGGCATCACCCCGCCACAGCAGGCCGGTTTCCCCTTCGCGCATCGCCTCGGGAAGCCCGCCGCGCGCGCGCGCGATCACCGGCACGCCGCAGGCCTGCGACTCGGCCACTACGCGCCCGAAAGTCTCTTCGATATCCGACGGGCACAGCAGCAGATCCAGTGCCGGGTACACCGTGGCGGTGTCATCCCGCCAATTGATGAAGTGATGACGGCAGGCCTGGCCCACGGCATCCACCACGGCCACCGTCGCCGCCAGCTCCGCCCCTTCACCCAACCACAACATATGCACGTCGGGCCGTTCCTGCATCACCTCGATCATCGCCTGGCGCAACGGCATCACGCCCTTGTCCACGGTATGCCGCCCCACGAAACCCGCCAGTACCACGTTCTCGCCGATGCCCAGGGTGGCGCGCAACTGTCGCCTTGCTTCGCCGTCGGGATGAAAGCGGGCGGTATCGATCGGGTTGTGCACGATTTGCAGGCAGCGCGCGGGCACGCCGTCCTCGATCAAACGCTGCCGGGCAAATTCGGAAACGACGAAGTAACGCCTGGCCAGGCGCGGCATCCAATAGCGGGTCATGCGGCTGCGGATGTAGCTCAGGTGCCGAAACGCCGCCAGCCCACTGCCACTCCACCACGCCGCCAACAGCAGGGGCCAGTGATGCTTGCCATGCGCTGCCACCAGCCAGTCGGCGTGGCATGTGCGTGCCGCCTGCAGCACTTTGCGGAACGCACGCGGGTCTTCGCCACCACGAAACGGGGTTTCCCAAAGCTCGATTCCATCCATGCCGCGCATCGCCACGGCCATCTCGCTGTCGGCACGCACCACCGCGATCACCCGATGGCCGGCACCGGCGCAGCCCCGCGCCAGCTCCAGAAAGGCCTGCTCGGTGCCCCAGAGCTTGCGACTGGCATCGACGAAAACGAAATTCATCGGCGCAGCTCGGCATAGCGCGTGCCGGCATACAGCAGGAATTTGCCGATCCCGCGCCCGCCATTGATGGAAATCCGCGGCAGCTGCAAGGGATCGTCGCCGGTCTGGGCAATGCCTTTGCGCGTGGTGGTGGCAGTGACATACCCGGCTTGTCGCGCAGCCGCCACCACCGCAGCGTCATGATCGCCATAGGGATAGCAGAAATGCTCGACCGCCGTTCCGGTCAGGGCCTGCAGGCGTTGCCGACTACCGGCCAACTCCGCGGCAAGGACCTGTGGCTGCAGCTGATCCAGGTGTGGATGGCTGCAGGTGTGCGAACCGATTTCAAACCCCTGCGCCTGCCAGGCCTGCAAGTCCCGCTCGCTCATCATCCTGCGCGGCACACCCAGCGCCGCATCCCAGACATTGGTGCCGCCGATGGTGTCGGTCACCACATAGCACGTGGCACCAAAGCCATGCCGCTTCAGGATTGCTGCGGCATGCAACAGGTTGTCCTGATAGCCATCGTCCAGCGTGATCGCCACCAGCTTGCCGGCGCGCCCCGCCTGCAAGGCGCGATAGCCCTCGGTCATTGATACGCCGCGCATGCCCAGCCGTGCCAGCCAACGGCACTGACGTTCGAACTCCAGCGGACGAACATGCAATTTCGCCAGCGGCGTGCCGGCGGGAGGGTGGTCAATGCTGTGATAGGTGAAGATGCGTAAACCGTTGCCGGACATCACGTTGACCAGGTACCAGAGCTGCCGCAGATTAGTCTAGCTGACGGGCCAGCCGAATCTCAGCGAAACATGAAAGTGCCGGCGACTGTCCGCAAACCCGCAAAGGAACCCGGCATGACCGAAAACGCAGCACCGACCGACCGCCGCGGACTCGACCCGGCCGAGGCGGCGCGCCGACTGGCCGCGGATGGCCCGAACCTGCTGCCGGGCAACGCGCCCAGGGGCATGCTCGCGATCGTCGGCAGCGTGCTGACCGAGCCGATGTTCCTGATGCTGCTGGTTGCCGGCGGTCTGTACCTGGCGCTGGGCGACCGCGCCGAGGCGGCGTTCCTGCTGTCGTTCGTGTTCGTGGTGATCGGCATCACGCTGGCGCAGGAGCGCAAGACCCAGCGCGCACTGGAGTCACTGCGCGAGTTGTCCGCGCCGCGCGCGCTGGTGCTCCGCGGCGGCGAGGAAATCCGCATTCCCGGCCGCGAGGTGGTGGTCGGCGACCTGCTGGCGCTGCACGAGGGCGACCGCATCGCCGCCGATGCGCTGCTGCTGGACGGCCACCTCGACGTCAACGAATCGCTGCTCACCGGCGAGGCGGTGCCGGCCACCAAACTCCCCGGCGGCGACAACGCCCAGCTGTTCGCCAGCACCGTGGTCACCAAGGGCGTGGGCGTCGCCGAGGTTCGCGCCATCGCCAGCGCCACCGCGGTCGGCCGCATCGGCCAGGCGCTGGCCGACACCGTCGAACCCGCGTCCGGCCTGCAGCGGGCTTCGCGGCGGCTGATCCGCAACATCACCGTCGTCGGCCTGCTGCTGGCCACGGCCTATACGCTGCTTGGCTGGCTGTGGGACGGCCACGGCCTGCTGGAAAGCGTGCTGGCCGGCATCGCCCTGACCATGGCGATCCTGCCGGAGGAGATCCCGGTGATCCTCACCGTGTTCCTCGCGCTGGGCGCGTGGCGGATTTCCAGACACAAGGTGCTGACCCGTCGCGTGCCGGCGGTGGAGGCACTGGGCGCGATTTCGGTGCTTGCCGTCGACAAGACCGGCACGCTGACCCAGAACCGCATGCAGGTCGCAGAATTGCGCCTGCCCGACGGCAGCACGCACGACCAGAACGCGAGCGAACGGCCCGAGCCGTTCCACGCGCTGGTCGAGTTCGCCATGCTGGCCACGCCAGCCGATCCGTTCGATCCGATGGAAAAGGCGATCCAGCAATTCGGCTTGCACTGGCTCACCGACACCGAGCACGTGCACGCCGAATGGACGCCGGAAATCGAGTACGCGCTGTCGCCGGAGATCTTGGCGATGACCCACGTGTTCCACGGCGACGCGCGCGACACACACCTGCTCGCCACCAAAGGTGCGCCCGAAGCCGTGATCGACCTGTGCCACCTGGAGGCGGACGCGGCAGACGCGATCCTGCGCCAGGTCGAGGCGATGGCCGAGCGCGGCCTGCGCGTGCTCGGCGTGGCCCGCGGCCAGCGGCAGGGCGATGCATGGCCACACAGCCAGCACGACTTCAATTTCCGCTTCCTCGGCCTGCTCGGCTTCGTCGACCCGCCGCGCCCGGAAGTGCCGGCGGCGATCGCCGAGTGCCGCAGCGCCGGCATCCGCATCATCATGATGACCGGCGACCACCCGGCCACCGCCCACGCCATCGCCCGCAAGGTGGGGCTGAGCGAACGCGCCGAGGTCATCACTGGGGCGGAGCTGGACGCGCTCGATGACGCCGCGCTGCGCGAGCGCCTGCATCACGTCGATCTGTGCGCGCGGCTCAAGCCCGAGCAGAAACTACGTCTGGTGCAGGTGCTGCGCGAGGGCGGCGAAGTGGTGGCGATGACCGGCGACGGCGTCAACGACGCGCCCGCGCTGAAGGCCGCCGACGTCGGCATCGCGATGGGCGAGCGCGGCACCGACGTGGCGCGCGAGGCGGCCGCGCTGGTGCTGCTGGACGACAGCTTCGCCAGCATCGTCGGTGCGATCCGCCAGGGTCGGCGCATCTACGCCAACATCACCAAGGCCACCCGCTTCGTGTTCGCCGTGCACATGCCGATCATCGCGCTGGCGCTGGTGCCGACCCTGCTGCACTGGCCGGTGCTGCTGATGCCGGTGCACATCGTGCTGCTGGAGCTGTTGATCGACCCGGCCTGCTCGGTGGTGTTCGAAGCCGAACCCGCCGATGCCGACATCATGCAACGGCCGCCGCGCGCGCCGTCGGATTCGCCGTTCGCCGCCGCCAACCTGCGCCCCGCGGTGCTGCAGGGGCTTGGTTTCGCCGCCATTTTGCTGCTCGGCTGCGGAATGCTGCTCGACCACGGCCTCGACGCCGCGCAAAGCCGCAGCGCGGTGTTCATCGCGCTGGTGCTGGGCCTGTTCCTGCTGACCCTGGCCAACCGCGACGCGACCCGCCCGGCGCTGGCCCGCATGCCGGCGAAGAATCCGTGGATGCCGCGCATGTTCGGCGTCGTGGCGCTGATGCTCGCGGCCGTGATCGGCGTGCCGTTCTTCCGCGGCGTGATGGGGTTGGTGCTGCCGAACGCGCCGATGCTGCTCGCCAGCGCCGGAATGCTGGCCGCCACCGTCGCCTGGCTGGAACTGCTGCGCCGCACGACGCGCGCAAGGCCACGCACCGCCATGGCGCGCTGAATCGAACGCACCCATCCGCCGACCCGAACCTCCGACTGCGGGCGCGCGCACCCGCAGCCGATCCGCGCGTTCAATCAACCCACCGCCGCAATCGCCTCCCGCAGCCGCCGATAGCCTTCCACCAACCGTGGCCCGGGGCGGCCCAGGTACGCTTCGGAAATCGCATGGACGCGACCATGTGCGACGGCAGGCACGTCCTGCCAGCCGTCGCGCCGGAGCACCACATCGGCGCGATAGTTCGCTTCCTTGACCCCGCACCAGCTCATCACCACCACGTCCGGCATCGCGGCACACGCCTGTGCGTGCTCCATCGGCAGGCTCTTGGCCTCCACCTCGCCCCACGGGTTGTGCCCGCCGGCGCGCCAGATCAGATCCGTCACCCACGAATGCCGCGCCGGGACGATGATGGGCTTGGGCCACCACTCCACCAGCACCGCCGGGCGCGGGCCAGCCCGTTCGACTTGCGGCATCACCGCCTCCATCTCCGCCACCAGCGCCGCGCCGCGTGCGGGCACGCCCAATGCGTCCGCAATCCGGCGAATGTCGGCATGCACATCGTCCAGCGACTGCGGATCGCAGACCAGCACCTGCAACCCCGCCGCACGCAGCGCGGCCACCACCTTTTCGTGACCGGGCACGGTCAGCGAAGTCAGCACCAGATCGGGCTGCAGCGCTTGCACCGCCGCAATATCCAGATCCAGATCACGCCCGGTCTTCGGCAGCCCGGCCACCACTTCCGGCGGATAGTCGGAATCGGCATCCACCCCCACCAACATCTGCGCGCAGCCGAGCGCGCAGACAATTTCGGTGTTGGAACAGGTGTGCGAGAACACCCGCATCACTTCACGAACACCAGCTGGCCACCCTCCGCATCCACCTTCACCACGTCGCCATTGCCGAAGCGGCCGGCCAGGATCTCCTGCGCCAGCGGGTTCTCCAGCTGCTGCTGGATGGCGCGCTTGAGCGGGCGGGCGCCGTACACTGGATCGAAGCCGACGTTGCCCAGCAGGTCAAAGGCCGCATCGCTCAACTCGATGGCTATGCCGCGCTCGGCCAGCCGCTTTTCCAGCCCGCGCAGCTGGATCCTTGCGATCTGCTTGATCTGCGCCTTGTCCAGCGGATGGAACACCACGATGTCGTCCAGCCGATTGATGAACTCCGGGCGGAAGTGCGCCTGCACCACGCCCATCACCGACGCCTTCATCTGCACATAAGCTTCGGGCGAGTCGTCGCCGGCCAGCTCCTGGATCATCTGCGAGCCGAGGTTCGACGTCATCACGATGACGGTGTTGCGGAAATCCACCGTGCGGCCCTGGCCATCGGTCAGGCGACCATCGTCCAGCACCTGCAGCAGGATGTTGAACACGTCCGGATGCGCTTTCTCCACCTCGTCCAGCAGGATCACGCTGTACGGGCGGCGACGCACCGCTTCGGTCAGGTAGCCGCCTTCTTCGTAGCCCACGTAGCCAGGAGGCGCGCCAATCAGCCGCGACACGCTGTGCTTCTCCATGAACTCGCTCATGTCGATGCGCACCATCGCATCCGGGCTGTCGAACAGGAACTCGGCCAGCGCCTTGCACAGCTCGGTCTTGCCGACGCCGGTCGGGCCGAGGAACAGGAACGAACCGCTGGGGCGGTTGGGATCGGACAGGCCGGCGCGCGAGCGGCGCACCGCATCGGACACTACCTTGATGGCCTCGTCCTGCCCGACCACGCGCGCGTGCAGCGCCTCTTCCATCTTCAGCAGCTTCTCGCGCTCGCCTTCCAGCATCTTGCTGACCGGGATGCCGGTCCAGCGCGCCACCACCTGCGCGATTTCCTCGGCAGTCACCTTGTCTTGCAGCAGGGTGAAACCTTTCGTTTCGGCTTCTTGCGCTGCCTTCAGCTGCTTCTCCAGAGCCGGGATGCGGCCATACTGGATCTCGCTCATGGCGGCAAAATCCTGCTTGCGCTGGGCCGCTTCCAGTTCCAGTCGCGCCGCTTCGATCTGCTCCTTGATCTTGGTCGCGCCCTGCAGGGTGGCCTTCTCGGCCTTCCACACTTCCTCCAGGTCGGCGTACTCGCGTTCGAGCACGTCGATCTCGTCCTCGAGGTCGGCCAGGCGCTGCTTCGATTCGGCGTCCTTCTCCTTCTTCAGCGCCTCGCGCTGGATCTTGAGTTGGATCAGTCGACGCTCCTTGCGATCCAGCTCCTCCGGCTTGGAGTCGATTTCCATGCGGATACGCGAGGCCGCCTCGTCCATCAGGTCGATGGCCTTGTCGGGCAGCTGGCGGTCGGCGATGTAGCGATTGCTGAGCGTGGCTGCGGCGACGATTGCGGGGTCAGTGATTTCGACGCCGTGGTGCACTGCGTAGCGCTCCTTCAGCCCGCGCAGGATGGCGATCGTGTCTTCCACCGACGGTTCGCCGACATACACCTTCTGGAAGCGGCGCTCCAGCGCGGCGTCCTTCTCGATGTACTTGCGGTATTCGTCGAGCGTGGTGGCGCCGATGCAGTGCAGCTCGCCCCTCGCGAGAGCAGGCTTGAGCATGTTGCCCGCGTCCATGCTGCCTTCGGCCTTGCCGGCGCCGACCATGGTGTGCAGCTCGTCGATGAACAGGATGATCTGGCCTTCGTTCTTGGCGAGATCATTGAGCACCGCTTTCAGCCGCTCCTCGAACTCGCCGCGAAACTTGGCACCGGCGATCAGCGCGCCCATGTCCAGCGACAGCAGGCGCTTGCCGCGCAGGCCTTCCGGCACCTCATTGTTGACGATGCGCTGAGCCAGGCCCTCGACGATCGCGGTCTTGCCCACGCCGGGTTCGCCGATCAGCACCGGGTTGTTCTTGGTGCGCCGCTGCAGCACCTGGATGGTGCGGCGGATCTCCTCGTCGCGCCCCACCACCGGATCGAGCTTGCCGCTCTCGGCGCGCGCGGTCAGGTCGATGGTGTATTTCGCAAGCGCAGCGCGCGCGTCTTCCGCATTCTCGTCGGTCACTTTCTCGCCTCCACGCAGCTTGTCGATGGCCGCCTCGAGTTTGGCCTTGTTGGCGCCCGCGGCCTTCAGCGCCTTGCCGGCCTCGCCCGACTCCTCCAGCGCCGCCAGCAGGAACAGCTCGCTGGCGATGTAGGCATCGCCGCGCTGCTGGGCCAGCTTGTCAGTGACGTTGAGCAGGCGGATGAGGTCATTGCCGGCCTGCACGTTGCCGGCCTGGCCGCTGACCTTGGGCAACTTGTCCAGCACCTCGGTCAGGCGCTCGCGCAGCACCGGCACGTTGACGCCAGCCTGCGCCAGCAGCGGCCGGCTGCCGCCGCCGGACTGGTCCAGCAGCGCCAACAGCAGGTGGGCGGGCTCGATGATGGTGTGGTCGCGGCCGACGGCCAGCGACTGGGCGTCGGCGATCGCCTGCTGGAAACGCGAGGTGAGTTTGTCCATGCGCACGGCGGAAATCCTGTGAGTCGGGGCCACCACGGCCCAATGTCCTCCACATGCGGTTGCCGCGCCGTGATTCAAGTCAAGTCGCGCAACCCGTTGCGACCGGGTTATGGTCACTGCTTTCCCTCCCGGAACCTGCCCGATGCTCCGCTCCTGCGCCTTGGCCTGCGGCCTGCTGCTGGCCCTGCCCACCATCGCCAAGCCTGCCCTGCCTGCCGCCGAGCAACGCGTGGCCGCCGCCGTGCAGGCCGGCACCACGCAGGACATCGCCCTGCTGCAACGGCTGGTGGAGCAAAACAGCGGCACCTTCAACCCCGCCGGCGTACAGGCAGTGGCCAACTTGCTGCGGCCGCAGTTCGAAGCACTGGGCTTTACGGTGGAATGGAAGCCGATGGCGCAGACCGGGCGCGCCGGCCACCTGATCGCCCGCCACCCGGGCAACGGCAAAGGCAAGCGCCTCCTGCTGATCGGCCATCTGGACACCGTGTTCGAACCCGACAATCCGTTCACGGGGTTTCATCGCGAGGGCAACCGCGCCTTCGGCCCCGGCGTGGGCGACGACAAGGGCGGCATGGTGGTGATGCTGGCCGCACTGCGCGGACTGCATGCGGCGGGCGCGTTGCAGGCTGCCGACATCGAAGTGGTGCTGACCGGCGATGAAGAAGACGTGGGTACGCCGGTTGCGCAGGCACGCGCCGATTTGATCGCCGCCGGCAAGCGCGCCGACGCGGCGCTGGATTTCGAAAACCTGTCGCACCAGAACGGCCGCGAAATGGGGGCCATCGCGCGGCGCTCATCGAACGAATGGACGCTGGAAGTGCACGGCGAAACCGGCCACAGCGCCGGCATTTTTTCACCCGCCATGGGCGACGGTGCGGCCTTCGAGCTGGCGCGCATCCTCGCCGCGTTCCGCACCGCGCTGCCGGAGCCCAACCTGACCTTCAACGTCGGCTTGCTGGGCAGCGGCGAGCAGGCCGCGTTCGCGGCCGGCAACACCCGCATCGATGCCAGCGGCAAGGACAACATCGTGCCCGGCATCGCCCTGGCGCGCGGCGATTTCCGCACCCTCACGCCCGAACAAACCAAACGCGTGGCGGACAAGATGCGGGCAATCGTCAATACCGGCAATCTGCCGCGCACGACGGCAACGATCCGCATCGAGGAACACTACCCGCCGATGGCCCCCACCGCCGGCAGCCGGGCGTTGCTGGCACGGCTCAATGGCATCAATCGCGACCTGGGCTGGCCGGAAATGCCGGGAGCCGACCCGCTCAGCCGCGGGGCCGGCGACATCGCCTTCGTCGCCGCCGATGTCGATGGCCTGGTGGGGATGGGTATTTCCGGGGGTGATGCACATGCCGCCGGCGAAAGCGTGGATCTGGATTCCATTCCGCGGCAAGCCACCCGCGCGGCCCTGCTGATGCTGCGGCTGGCAAATACGCCGCGGTGAGCGGTGGCTGGACGGCGTCGACGCCGCTCAGGCCGGCACCAGCCAGCCCTCGTAGCGCACCACCAGCCCGACCAGCGGCAGCCGCGCCTCGACCAGGAATTCGTAACGCCCGTCCTGCTCGCGTTCGCGGCAGTGCACGCCGTCGAACCAGCTTGCGGGCAATGGCAGCAGGCCGAACACGCGCACCCCGGCCACCTGCCACCACAGCGCGTTGCTGCCCGGATGCAGGTGGTAGCGGAACTGCAGTGGGCCGAGCCGTTCGCGCAGCAGACCGCGCTTGAACGCCAGCCGCGTCTGCATGCGCGTGCCGCCGAAATCGCGGTGCCAGATTTCACGCGCGGGGTTGGCGATGAACTCGACCGTGGTCGGCACCTCGCGCATCGCCTTCGGCAACTCGGCGATGCGTGCGCACAGCCGCGCCAGCGGGTTGCGACCGCGCTCGATGCTGGCGATGCCGGCATAGCGCGCCGTGCCGCGCACCGCGTGCAGCCGGCGCACGACCTCCGGCAGGGTGTAGAACGCCGCACCCAGCGCCTGCTGGAACAGCGTCGCCGCCGGCGCGGCACTCAAGGCGCGATCCAGGCCAGGGTGGCGATGCGACCGCTGCGGCCGTCGCGACGGTGCGAGAAGAACCGCGCCGGATCGGAAATGGTGCACAGCCCGCCGCCGTGGACGTTGGTCACGCCGGCATCGCGCAGGCGCTGCCGCGCCAGCATGTACAGATCCACGTTCCAGTGGCCGGGCCGGGTGGGCACGAAGGCCATGCGCGCGCGGCCATCGCGGGCGGTGAAGGCCTCGAACACCTCGGCACCGATCTCATACGCCTGCGGCCCGGCCGCCGGGCCCAGCCACGCCACCAGCCGCTCCGGCGGCGTGCGCATCGCCGCCACCGTGGCTTCCAGCACGCCGGCGCACAGGCCGCGCCAGCCGGCGTGGGCGGCGGCGACTTCGCTGCCATCCTGCGCCGCCAGCACCACCGGCAGGCAGTCGGCGGTGAGAATGGCGAGGACGCTGCCTGGCGTGGCGGTCACCGCCGCGTCGGCCTCGGGTTCGTCACCCGCAGGCTCGACGACTACCGCCACGCCATGCACCTGGCGCAGCCAGCGCGGCGAAGACGGCAACGCCAGCGCGGTTTCCAGCTGGCGGCGGTTTTCAACCACCGCCTCGGCCTCGTCGCCGCAGCGCGCGCCGAGGTTGAACGCATCGAACGGCGGCCGTGAAACGCCCAACCCATGCCGCAGCGTAGTCAGCGCGTGCACGCCGGGCGGCGCCGGCCAGTCGGCGGGGAGGAACGCGGTCATCGCCGCGCGCGCTCGGCTTCGGCGTGCGCCGCGGCGTCTTCGCGCAGCGCCTGCATGAGCTGCCGCATGTCGTCAGGCAGCGGCGCCTCGCAGCGCACAGGTTCGCCGGTCACCGGATGCGCGAACTCCAGCACCTCGGCATGCAGGGCCTGCCGCCGGAAGCCGCGCAGGACCGCAATCAGTTCCTCCGATGCGCCCTTCGGCAGCTTCAGCGAACCGCCGTACAGCGGATCGCCGATGATCGGGTGCTTCAGATGCGCCATGTGCACGCGGATCTGGTGGGTGCGGCCGGTTTCCAGCCGGCACTCCAGCGCGGTATGCGCGCGGAAGCGTTCGCGCAGGCGATAGTGGGTCACCGCGTCCTTGCCGTCCTCGCGCACCGCCATGCGCAGGCGGTCGCGCGGATGGCGGTCGATGGCCGCATTGGCGGTGCCGCCCGACACCAGCGCGCCCACCACCACCGCGAGGTACTGCCGGTGCACCTCGCGCGCCGACAGCTGCGCCACCAGCGAGGTGTGCGCCACCAGGGTGCGGGCCACCACCATCACCCCGCTGGTGTCCTTGTCCAGCCGATGGACGATGCCGGCGCGCGGCAGCTTGTCCAGATCGGGGTCACGGTGCAGCAGCGCGTTCACCAGGGTGCCGGCGGGATTGCCCGCACCCGGATGCACCACCAGCCCGGCCGGTTTGTCGATCACGAAGACGTGCGCGTCCTCGTACAGCACGCTCAGCGGGATGTCCTCGGCCACCGCGTGGGTCTGCACGTCCTCGACCACGGTCAGGGCGATGGTTTCGCCGCCGCGCACCGGGTCGCGCGGGCGCGCGGGCGCGCCGTCCACGGTCACAGCGCCGGATTTCACCCAGGCCGACAGCCGCGAGCGGGAATATTCAGGGAACAATTCGGCCAGCACCGTGTCCAGCCGGCGGCCGGCACAGGTATCGGGGATCAGGGCGGTACGCGGGGCGGCAGACGGGTTGGTCATGGCAGGGGGCAAAAGTTCCGGCCTTGCGTGTGGCCGTTGGGATTCGATTAAAGCGGCGGACTGCTATTATCCAGCCTTCATGCCCCTTGCGCCCGTTCGATGCCCATGACCCAGCGTTCCGCCCTGCTGCGCACCACCCTCGTGCTTGCGCTTGTCGTCCTCGTCTCCGGCTGCTCCAGCGTCAAGGGCCTGTTCAAGAAAAACAAGGACAAGAACGAAGGGGTGCCGGTGGCCACCTTGTACGACAAGGCGCACGGCCAGATGGAGCATGGCAGCTGGAGCAATGCCTCGGAAACCTGGGGCCGTCTGGTCGCGCAGTATCCCTACGGCCCCTACACCGAGCAGGCGCTGATGGAGCAGGCGTACGCCCAGTACAAATCGGGCAAGCATGAGGACGCGATCTCCACCATCGACCGCTTCATCCGCACCTACCCGACCCACCGGAACATCGCGTATTTCTACTATCTGCGCGGCCTGTCCAACATGGCCCGCAACACCGTGTTCATGGCGCGCACCTTCAAGCTGGACACCAGCACCCGCGACCTCGAAGCGCCGCAACAGGCCTACAACGACTTCAATACCGTCACCACCCGCTATCCCAACAGCCGCTACGCCAGTGATGCCCGCCAGCGCATGGTGTTCCTGCGCAACGAATTCGCCCGTTTCGAACTGAACACCGGCCTGTACTACCTGCGCCGAAGCGCCTGGGTCTCGGCCACCGAACGCGCCACCTACTTGCTGGAAACCTACCCGCAAAGCGAATACCAGTACGACGCGGTGGCCCTGCTGGCCGAGGCCTACACCCGCATGGGCAACGCCACCCTGGCGGCCGATGCCAAGCGCGTGCTCGAGCAGAACGACCCGCAGCACCCGTGGCTGCATGGCAAATGGCCGAATGAGCGCAGCGTCTTCAGCCGCCTCAACCCGTTCACCGGCGACGCGCGCTGACCCCCTTTTTGCCTACTCGCGCCAGCGGTTGCTGATTGGATAACGCCGCTCGCGCCCGAACGCGCGCCGGCTCACCTTCGGCCCCGGTGCGGCTTGGTGGCGCTTCCACTCGCCGGTGCGCACCAGACGCAGCACTCGCGCCACCGTGTCGGCATCGAAGCCGGCGGCGATGATTTCCGCGCCCGGCTGCTCCAGATCCACATGCCGCTGCAGGATCGCGTCCAGCACGTCGTAGGGGGGCAGCGAATCCTGATCCAGCTGGTTTTCGCGCAACTCCGCGGATGGCAGACGGTCGATCACCGCTTGCGGGATGATGCGGTCGCCCACCGTGTTGCGCCAGCGCGCAAGCTGGAACACTTCCGTCTTGTACAGATCCTTGATCGGCGCATAGCCGCCGCACATGTCGCCGTAGATGGTGGCATAGCCGACCGCATACTCGCTCTTGTTGCCGGTGGTCAGCAGCAGCCCGCCGAACTTGTTGGCCAGCGCCATCATCAGCGCACCGCGCACCCGCGACTGCAGGTTCTCCTCGGTGACGTCCACCGGCTGCCCGGCAAACACCCGGCCCAGTGCGTCCAGAAAACCCTGGAAGGGCGGCTCGATCGGCAGGGTGACCATCGCCACCCCCATTGCATCGCATTGCTCGCGCGCCAGATCGTTGGACAGCTCGGCGGTGTAGCGCGACGGCAGCCGCACCGCGGTGACGTTCTCCGCGCCCAGCGCGTCGGCGGCGATCGCCAGCACCAGTGCCGAATCGATGCCGCCACTCAGGCCCAGCCAGACCTTGTCGAAACCGTTCTTGCGGCAGTAGTCGCGGGTGCCGCGCACCACCGCGCGCCAGGCCAGCGCGTCGCGGCTTTCGTCGCCATCCACCGTCCACTGCAGCGGGGCGAAGCGGCGGGCCTCGGCATCGAAATCCACCACCAGCCACTGCTCCTCGAACGCCAGCGCGGCCGGATGCACGCTGCCGTCGCCGTCGGCCACCACCGACGCGCCGTCGAACACCAGTGCATCCTGCCCGCCCACCAGATTGAGGTAGGCGAATGCGGCGCCGGTCTCGGCGGCGCGCTGCGCCAGCAGGGCATCGCGTTCGGCGTGCTTGTCGTGCTCGTAGGGCGAGGCGTTCGGCACCAGCACCAGCTGCGCGCCGGCGGCCACGGTGGAAGCGATGGGCTCGGCGAACCACAGATCCTCGCAGATCACCAGACCGATCCGGGTGCCGTTGACCTCGAACACGCAGTCCTCGCGATCCGGATCGACGTCGAACCAGCGGCGCTCGTCGAACACCGCGTAATTCGGCAGCTCGCGCTTGCGATACGTCGTTTCGATGGCGCCGTCGCGCAGCACGCTGGCGGCGTTGTAGACCACGCTGCCGGCCGCCTGCGGCCAGCCCACCACCGCAACGATGCCGCGCGCCTGCGCGGCGATACCCGTCATCGCGGTTTCGCAGGCGCGCAGGAACGCCGGCCGCAGCAGCAGGTCTTCCGGCGGATAGCCGGACAGCGCCAGCTCGGGGAACAGCACCACGTCGGCAGCATATTCGTCGCGGGCAAAGGCGATCATCTCGGCGATGCGCGCTGCATTCCCGGCGACGTCGCCGACCGGAAAATCGAACTGCGCCATCGCGATGCGGAGGGTGGGAGTCATTTCAGATGCCATGAGTGAGGAAGTCCAGTGCGGCAACGATGGTCAGGCGCTCTGCGGAAAGATCGGCTTCCTGTCGGCCAAGCATCTGCATCGGCACGTTGGTGATCTGCGCCGTATCCATCACCATCCGCTTGCCTGCGACATCCAGCAACGGCATCAAGCCATGCAGCAGCCGCCCGGCCTGCTGGGGCGAAATCAACGGCACGACGACGCGGGATTCGGCGATGTGGATCAGATCGCTCTGCACGTTCAACCAATACGGAATCGTGCGTCTTGATGCCGCATCCGCATTCGCATACACGCAGAACTGGCTCATGCCGTCGACGACGCCTTGAGCGCAGCCTTGAACGCGCGCACATGGTCGCCGGCAAGCCCGTCACGCGCGATGCGCGCGTTGTAGGCTGCGATCGCTTCGCGATTCTCTTCCAGCCACTGTTCACGCTTGCGCGCGCGCACTTCCGCTTCCAGCGCACGCTCCAGCGTGGCCGACAGGTTGATGTCCAGCGCCTTGGCCTCTTCCAGCAGGCGCTGGTTGATGCTGACGTTGGTGGCACGCTTGCCGCAAGCGGCATATTCGTCGCGAATGCGCATGGCGTCACCCTCTTGAATGCGCATTCATCATGCGCATTGCATTCCCTCCCGTCAAGCGCTCCGCTAAAATGTGCGGCTCCCCCCCACTCATTCACCGTCGCGCCCAACCGGGTGCGGCCCGCACGTCGGAGCTATCACCATGGGCCTGGACCTCGTCCCCACCGGCAACAACCCGCCGGAAGAAATCAACGTCATCATCGAAATCCCCAAGGACGCCGAGCCGGTCAAGTACGAAGTGGACAAGGCCTCGGGCGCGATCTTCGTGGACCGCATCCTGTCCACCCCGATGCGCTATCCATGCAACTACGGCTACGTGCCCTATACCGTCTGCGGCGACGGCGACCCGGCCGACGTGCTGGTGATCCTGCCGCTGCCGCTGGTGCCGGGTTCGGTGATCCGCTGCCGTCCGGTCGGTGTGCTGAAGATGAGCGACGAGGCCGGCAGCGACGAAAAAATCCTGGCCGTACCGGTGGACAAGGTGTTCGCCGGCTACAGCCACATCGACGACATCGGCAAGGTCAGCAAGCACTGGCTGCAGCGCATCGGCCATTTCTTCGAGCACTACAAGGATCTGGAAGACGGCAAGTGGGTGAAGCTGGACGGCTGGGGCGACGCCGCCGAAGCCAAGCAGATCCTGGTCGATGCGATGGCGCGCTACCACGCCAGCGACGACAAGCCGAAGTTCTGAAGCACCTGCGGGCACCCTGCAACAGACAGGGTGCCCGTCATGCGGGAGTCACTGCCCGGCGCGGTGCGGGTATTTCGCGAAGATCGCCGCGATGGCCTGATCGATGTCGACCATTTTCTGTTCCGGCTTGCGCTTGCTGACCTCACGCGCGCTGGCCGAGCCGGTCCACACCATGCGGTTGCGCTGGCCATCCACCAGATCCACAGTCAAGGTGCCCTCGCGGTAGCGGCTGACCTGGGTTTCGTCGTACCAGATCGGCACCGCCACATAGGCACGATGACGGTAGCTGTAGAAGAAATCGACGTCGCTGCGTGGCACGCTCCAGACAGCGGTCTTGTCCTCCACCACGCCCTGGAAATTCACCAGCAGATCCGCACCCTTGTCCACGTACTGGTAGCCGCGGGCCGCCATTTCGCGTTGCACGTCGGTGCGGATGCGCTCGGAAATCCAGCTGGAATAGCCAGACTGCTCCATCGCGATCGGCTGGTAGAACCCCCAGGTCCGGTACTGGCCGAAACTTGCTGCCGGGTCATGGTCGGTGCGCACGGCCGGGCCGGTCGCACAGGCACTCAAGGCCAAGGTGAGCGCCAGCAGGCTGCCGGTAGCAAGCGTGCGGAATGAAGGCAACATTGTGGGCTCCCGTCCGGTGATTGACCGCATCATCGCACCGGCAAGGATACGCAAGCTGAACGTTTCCGCCACCGCATGAAAAGCACAAGCCCCGCGCGTGGCGGGGCTTGCGTGTCCAGCGAAGGTACCTTGTCGGTCAGTGCTTGAGGTTCTTGCGCAGGCGCTCCAAGGCTTGCAGCTGGGCGGTGACTTCGGCCAGACGCTGCTGGGCTTCGGCGATTTCCATCGCCTCGCCACGCCGCGCCAGGATGCGCTCGGCCTCTTCCTTGGCCGCACGCACCGCCGCCTCGTCGATTTCATCGGCGCGGATCGCGGTATCGGCCAGCACCGTGACCACGGTGGGCTGCACTTCCAGGATCCCGCCACCGATGGCGAAGTCCAGCTTTTCGCCACCCGCGAGGGTGACCACGACCTTGCCCGGCTTCAGGCGGGTGATCAGCGGGGCGTGGCGGGGCGCGATGCCCAGCTCGCCCAGCTCGCCGGTGGCAACCACGAGCTCGGCCTCGCCATGGAAGATCTCGGCCTCGGCGCTGACGATGTCGCAACGGATGGTGGCTGCCATGACGACTCCTTAAGCCGCGATCTTCTTGGCCTTCTCGACCGCTTCGTCGATCGAGCCGACCATGTAGAACGCCTGCTCCGGCAGGTGGTCGTACTCGCCGTCGACAATACCCTTGAAGCCGCGGATGGTGTCCTTCAGCGGCACGTACTTGCCCTTCGAGCCGGTGAACACTTCGGCCACGGTGAACGGCTGGCTGAAGAAGCGCTCGATCTTGCGTGCACGGGCCACGGCCAGCTTGTCGTCTTCCGACAACTCGTCCATGCCCAGGATCGCGATGATGTCCTTCAGTTCCTTGTACTTCTGCAGGGTGGACTGCACGCGGCGCGCGGTCTCGTAATGCTCGTTGCCGATCACGTTCGGGTCGAGCTGGCGCGAGGTCGAATCCAGCGGATCGACCGCCGGATAGATGCCCAGCGAAGCGATGTTGCGGCTCAGCACGACGGTGGCGTCGAGGTGGGCGAAGGTGGTCGCCGGCGACGGGTCGGTCAGGTCGTCCGCGGGCACGTACACGGCCTGGATCGAGGTGATCGAACCGGTCTTGGTGGAGGTGATGCGCTCCTGCAGCACGCCCATTTCCTCGGCCAGAGTCGGCTGGTAGCCCACCGCCGACGGCATGCGGCCCAGCAGCGCCGACACTTCGGTACCGGCCAGCGTGTAGCGATAGATGTTGTCGACGAACAGCAGCACGTCGCGGCCTTCGTCGCGGAAGTACTCGGCCATGGTCAGGCCGGTCAGCGCCACGCGCAGGCGGTTGCCCGGCGGCTCGTTCATCTGGCCGTACACCATCGCCACCTTGGACTTGGCGTGCTCCTGCACGTTCACCACGCCCGATTCCTGCATTTCGTGGTAGAAGTCGTTGCCCTCGCGGGTACGCTCGCCCACGCCGGCGAACACCGACAGACCGGAATGTTCGGTGGCGATGTTGTTGATCAACTCCATCATGTTGACGGTCTTGCCCACGCCGGCGCCGCCGAACAGGCCGACCTTGCCGCCCTTGGCGAACGGACACATCAGGTCGATCACCTTGATGCCGGTTTCCAGCAGCTCGGTGGTGCTGGCCTGGTCTTCGTACGACGGCGCGTTGCGATGGATTTCCCAGGTGGTGTCGGCGGCCACCGGGCCGGCCTCGTCGATCGGGTTGCCCAGCACGTCCATGATCCGGCCCAGCGTGCCGATGCCGACCGGCACCGAGATCGCGCGACCGGTGTTGTCGGCCAGCAGGTTGCGCTTGAGGCCGTCGGTGGAGCCCAGCGCGATGCAGCGCACCACGCCATCGCCCAGCTGCTGCTGCACTTCCAGCGTGATGGCGGTGCCCTGCACCTTCAGTGCGTCGTACACCTTCGGCACGCTCGCGCGCGGGAATTCGACGTCGACGACGGCGCCGATGATCTGTACGACCTTGCCCTGGTTGCTCATGGTTGTTTCCTCGAAAAACTCTTGAATGTTGCTTCGTTGAATCAAACCGCCGCGGCGCCGCCGACGATTTCCGAAATTTCCTGGGTGATCGCCGCCTGGCGTGCCTTGTTGTAGATCAGGTTCAAGGTGTCGATCATCTTGGTGGCGTTGTCGGATGCGGCCTTCATCGCGACCATGCGCGCGGCATGCTCGGAGGCCACGTTCTCCATCACCGCCTGGTACACCAGCGACTCCACATAACGGGTCAGCACGTGATCCAGCACGGTTTCCGCATCCGGCTCGTACAGGTAATCCCACTCGTGACGGGCCACCTGGGTATCCGACGCCGGCAACGGCAGCAACTGGTCGAAGGTGGCCTTCTGCGTCATGGTGTTGACGAAATCGTTGTAGGCCAGATACACCCTGTCCGCATTGCCGGTGGTGTAGGCATCCAGCATCACCTTGATGACGCCGATCAGCTGCTCGACCTTCGGCGTATCACCCAGATGGGTGACCGAGGCCAGCATGCCGACCTTGACCCGACGGAAGAACACCGACGCCTTCTGGCCGATGGTGACCAGATCGACCTCGACGCCCTTCTCCTGCCACTGGCGGAACTCCACCAGCAACTTGCGGAACATGTTGTTGTTCAGGCCGCCGGCCAGGCCACGGTCGGACGACACGATGATGTAACCGACACGCTTGACCTCGCCACGCTCGACCAGATACGGGTGGCGATACTCGGAGTTCGCCTGCGCCAGGTGACCGATCAGCTGCTTCATCGCGCGCGCATACGGACGGGACTGCTTCATCCGCTCCTGCGCCTTGCGGATCTTGGAAGCCGAGACCATTTCGAGCGCGCGCGTCACCTTGCGGGTGTTCTGCACGCTCTTGATCTTGGTTTTGATTTCGCGTCCGCCTGCCATCTTCTTTTCCCGTTGAGCGAGGCAAAGCCCGCTTCCCGATCATCCTGTAGAGCGAAGCTTGCTCCGCTGCTTTTGCGTGAAGCGGAGCAAGCTCCGCTCTACGGCAACGACTGCCTTACCAGCTGCCGGTGGTCTTGAACTCTTCGATGCCCTTCTTGTAAGCAGCCTCGATGTCGTCGTTCCAGTTGCCGCTGGCGGCCACCGTCTGCATCAGCTCACCCGCCGTGTTCGCGAAATGCGCGTGCAGGGCCTCTTCGAATGCGCCGATCTTGTTCACCGGCACATCGTCCATGTAGCCCTTGTCCACCGCATAGATCGACAGTGCCTGTTCGGCCACCGACATCGGCGCGTACTGCTTCTGCTTCATCAGCTCGGTCACGCGCTGGCCGCGCTCCAGCTGCTTGCGGGTGGCGTCGTCGAGATCCGACGCAAACTGCGCGAACGCCGCCAGCTCGCGGTACTGCGCCAGCGCGATGCGGATGCCGCCGGACAGCTTCTTCATGATCTTGGTCTGCGCCGCGCCGCCCACGCGCGACACCGAGATGCCGGCATTCACGGCCGGGCGGATGCCGGCGTTGAACAGGTCGGTCTCGAGGAAGATCTGGCCGTCGGTGATCGAGATCACGTTGGTCGGCACGAACGCGGACACGTCGCCGGCCTGGGTTTCGATGATCGGCAGCGCGGTCAGCGAGCCGGTCTTGCCCTTGACGGCGCCGTTGGTGAACTTCTCGACGTAGTCCTCGGACACGCGCGCGGCGCGCTCCAGCAGGCGGCTGTGCAGGTAGAACACGTCGCCCGGATAGGCTTCGCGACCCGGCGGGCGGCGCAGCAGCAGCGAGATCTGGCGGTAGGCCACGGCCTGCTTGGACAGGTCGTCGTAGATGATCAACGCATCCTCGCCGCGGTCGCGGAAGTATTCGCCCATCGCGCAGCCGGAGTAAGCGCTGATGTACTGCATCGCCGCCGATTCGGAGGCCGAGGCGGCCACCACGGTGGTGTATTCCATCGCACCGTACTGCTCGAGCTTGCGCACGATGTTGGCAATCGTGCTGTTCTTCTGGCCGATCGCCACGTAGATGCAGCGGATGCCGGAGTTCTTCTGGTTGATGATCGCGTCGATGGCGAGCGCGGTCTTGCCGGTCTGGCGGTCGCCGATGATCAGCTCGCGCTGGCCGCGGCCGATCGGGATCATGCTGTCGACCGACTTGTAGCCGGTCTGCACCGGCTGATCCACCGACTTGCGCCAGATCACGCCGGGGGCAATGGTTTCCACCGGCGAGGTGGTCCTGGCCTCGATCGGGCCCTTGCCGTCGATGGCTTCGCCCAGCGCGTTGACCACGCGGCCCAGCAGTTCCGGACCGGTGGGCACCGACAGGATCTGGCCGGTGGTCTTGGCCACGTCGCCTTCGCGCAGGTGTTCGTAATCACCCAGCACCACCGCGCCCACCGAGTCGCGCTCCAGATTCAGCGCCAGTGCGAAGGTGCTGTTGGGCAGTTCGATCATTTCGCCCTGCATCACGTCGGCCAGACCGTGGATGCGCACGATGCCGTCGGACACGGAAGTCACGGTGCCTTCGTTGCGGGCTTCGGCGGCAAGCTTGACCTTCTCGATGCGGGTCTTGATCAGTTCGCTGATTTCGGACGGGTTGAGCGTGGTGGTGGCCATCTTGGTTTCCTTGGTGCCAGCGTTGCCGCCGGCCGGATTCAATTGAAAATTACGAACGAATTAGTGCGACAGTGCCGCTTGCAGGCGCGCCAGCTTGCCCTTCAGCGAGCCGTCGATGACGACATCGCCGGCATCGATGATGGCGCCGCCGATAAGCGCGGCATCCACGGCGGTCTCCACTTCGACCTCGCGACCGAAGCGGCGCTTCAGTGCGGCCTTGATCGTGTCCAGCTCGGCCGTCGGCAGCACCACTGCCGAAGTCACCCGGGCCTTGACCGTGCGCTCGGCTTCAAACCGCAGTTCGTCGAACAGCCCGGCGATTTCCGGCAGCAGGGCCAGGCGACGGTTGTCGAACAGCAGCGCCAGGAACTCTGCGAACGTCTCGCTGGCGGCATCCGGCGCCAGCAGGGTGACCGTGTCGACACGGGTCAGCCTGGGGTTGCCAAGCAGGCCTGCGACCTGCGGATCGGCGGCCATCCGGGCGGCAAACGCCAGCGCGTTCGACCACGTCGGCAAAGCACTGGTCTCGCGCGCAATTGCAAATGCGGCGCGGGCGTAGGGACGGGCAAGGGTCAGGGCTTGGCTCACGGCAAAGTCCTCAGAGCTGGGCCGCCAGATCGTCGATCAGCGCCTTGTGGGCGTTGGCATCGATCTCGCGCTTGAGCAGCTTCTCGGCACCGGACACGGCCAGCGCGGACACCTGCTTGCGCAGGTCTTCCTTGGCCCGGTTGGCGGCCGCATCGATCTCGGCCTCGGCCAGCGCCTTCTGGCGGCTGCCCTCGGCAACCGCGTCGGCCTTGGCCGCGTCGATCAGCTGGTTGGCGCGCTGGTGGGCCTGCTCGATGATCTCGTTGGCCTTGGCGCGGGCCGCTTTCAATTCATCGTTGACCTTGTCCTGCGCCTGCGCCAGGTTCTTCTGCGCGTTGTCGGCGGCGGCCAGGCCTTCGGCGATTTTCTGCTGACGTTCTTCGATCGCCTGCATCAGCGGCGGCCAGATGAACTTGACGGTGAACCAGATGAGGATCGCGAAGCTGATCATCTGGCCCAGCAGGGTGATATTCGGATTCATGTCATGACCTGCGGATTGAACGAGCCCGTCGCAACGTGCTCTTCAAAGGCTGCGCCACGGCGACATGCCGCGGCGCCTTGTTGCCACTGCCGACGGCCTGCGCCGCGCGGCAGCGTTGAAGCTGCGCGATCAGGCGCCGGTGGCGGCCTGCACGGCGGCCAGCAGCGGGTTGGCGAACGCGAACATCATCGCCACGCCCACGCCGATCAGGAACGCCGCGTCGATCAGGCCGGCCAGCAGGAACATGCGGCCCTGCAGCATCGGCACCAGCTCCGGCTGGCGGGCGGCGGCTTCAAGGAACTTGCTGCCCATCACGCCAATGCCGAGGGCGGCGCCGAGCGCACCCAGGCCGACGATGATGCCGATGGCGACGGCGGTGAAGGCCTGAACGTTGGCGAGTGCTTCCATGGTGAATCTCCGGTTTCTTGCTGGTGGTGAAAAGAAAGGGTGAAACGGTGGATGTGAGGTGCAGCGAAAATCAGGTGATGCAAACAACTCAGTGATGCTCGTGCGCCATCGCCAGATAGACGACGGTCAGCACCATGAAGATGTAGGCCTGCAGCAGGATGATCAGGATGTGGAAGATCGCCCACATCGAATTGAAGATCACGCCCGGCAGGAAGGTGAACCACGACGCGAACAGGCCGGCAATCAGCATGAACACCAGCTCGCCGGCATACATGTTGCCGAACAGTCGCATCCCCAGGCTGACCGGCTTGGACAAGTATTCGACCAGGTTCAAGAACAGGTTGAACGGCACCAGCACGATCTTCAGGAACACGTTTTCGGCGTGGAACGGCGCGGTCAGCAACTCCTTGGTGAAGCCCCAGCCGCCCTTGGCCTTGATCGAATAGAAAATGATCAGGAAGAACACGGTGAACGACAGCGCAAACGTGGTGTTCACGTCGGCGGTGGGCACCCAGCGCAGGAAGGTGTGATGCGCCACTTCTTCGCCGGCCACGGCCTGCACGGCGGCACCGGGAATATCCAGCGGCAGCAGATCCATGGTGTTCATGAACACCACCCAGACGAAGATGGTCAGTGCCAGCGGGGCGATGAAGCGGCGATCGCCGTGGAAAGTGTCCTTGACCTGCGAATCGACGAATTCCACCACCAGCTCGACGAAGGCCTGGCCCTTGGACGGCACGCCGGAGGTGGCCTTGCGGGCGTAATGCCACAGCCAGAAGCAGGACACCAGGCCCAACACCAGCGCCACGACCCACGAGTCCATGTGAACCTGGCCGAACGCGAACTGCTTGGTGTTGTGGGTCAAATGGTGAACGATGTACGCGGTCAGTCCACCGCCGCCTTCGCCACCTTCGGGGGCCAGCCCCATTGCTTCCAGGATCACGCGTTCGTCCTCGTCGTACTGCGCTGCGCCACGAATCTCATCGAAACCACGAAGGCCGCCGCAGCAAGCGCCGCCCCGGCCAGCACCGGCACTGCCGGCAACCGCCATATCGCCATCGCCAGATACAGCCCGACGAGGACGATCAACCATTTCACCGCCGTACCCAGCAGCAGGCGGCCCAGTGCCACACCGGCACCGGCCACCCCACCAGCGAAGGCACCCCAGGCCGCCAGCAGGCTGCCCAGCACCAATGTTCCGCCCCCCGCCAATGCCGCCAAGGCGGCACGCGGGCCAAGCAACAAACAGGCAGCAGAGGCAGCCAGCACGGCAGCAGCCTGAAAGGCCACTACCCGCAGCGCCATCCGCCAACCCGCAACAGCGGAGTTCAGCACGCGGTTATTCCCAACAAAATCAGCCGGTTCCGGCCTGTTATCGCAGAAATGGCGGAAACCACCCCGCGAAGCCGGCGAATTATAGCAGGGGCCATTTACTGCGGGCAACCGCCATCCGTTGCCAAAATCTGCGGAACTCTTCCGGTTTTCGCCTGTCCCATCTGCTGCGTGGCCGTCCCTTCCTCGTCCGATTCCCGGCGATCACGCTGAAGCCCCGACCCATCCCCGGCCGGGGCTTCCCTTTTGGACGGTCGCCATTGCAAAGCAAGCGCGACCTATCTTTTTTTCGGGATGTACAGGTCGGTGATGCTGCCGTCGTAGACCTCGGCCGCCATGCCCACCGATTCGCCCAGCGTGGGGTGCGGGTGGATGGTGTGGCCGATGTCGTGCACTTCGCAGCCCATCTCGATGGCCAGCGCGATTTCCGAAATCAGCTCGCCGGCATGCACCCCCACGATCCCGCCGCCGATCACGCGGTGGGTGTCTTCGTCGAACAGCAACTTGGTGAAGCCTTCGGTGCGCGACAGCCCGATCGCGCGGCCCGACGCCGCCCACGGGAACTTGCCGACGCCGACCTTCAGCCCCTTGGCCTTCGCCTCGGTTTCGGTGACGCCGACCCAGGCGATTTCCGGATCGGTGTAGGCCACCGACGGGATCACGCGGGCGACCCATTCCTTCTTCTCGCCCGCCGCGACTTCCGCCGCCAGCTTGCCCTCGTGGGTGGCCTTGTGCGCCAGCATCGGCTGGCCGACCAGGTCGCCGATGGCGAAGATGTGCGGCACGTTGGTGCGCATCTGCACATCCACCGGAATCAGCCCGCGCTCGCCGACGCGCACGCCAGCCTTGTCGGCATCGAGCTTGCCACCGTTGGCGCTGCGGCCCACCGCCACCAGCACGCGGTCGTACAGCTTGCCGTCGGGGATGGACTCGCCCTCGAACGTGCAGGCGATGCCGTTCTTTTGCGCCTTGGCTTCGACCACCTTGGTCTTGAGGTGGATGGCGACGCCCTGCTTTTTCAGGCGTTCGGACAGCGGCTTGACCAGATCGGCGTCGGCGCCGGGGATCAGCTGCGGCATGAACTCGACCACGGTCACTTCCGCACCCAGTGCGCGGTAGACCGTGGCCATCTCCAGCCCGATGATGCCGCCGCCGACGACCAGCAGCTTTTTCGGCACCTCGGCGAGGTCGAGCGCGTCGGTGGAGTCCATGATCCGCGCGTCGCCCCACGGGAACGACGGCAGCTTCACCGGCTGGCTTCCCGCGGCGATGATGCATTGGGCGAAGCGCAGCAGCTGCGTCTTGCCGTCGGCATCGACGATTTCCAGCTCGTTGGCGGAGACGAACTTCGCCACGCCCTGCAGCGTGCGCACCTTGCGCTGCTTGGCCATGCCGGCCAGCCCCTTGGTGAGCTGGCCGACCACCTTGTCCTTGTACGCGCGCAGCTTGTCGATGCTGATCTTGGGCTTGCCGAAATCCACGCCGTAGTCGCCGGCATGGGCGGCCTGCTCGATCACGTCGGCGGCGTGCAGCAGCGCCTTCGACGGAATGCAGCCGACGTTGAGGCAGACGCCGCCCAAGCTGGCGTAGCGCTCGATGAGCACGGTATCGAGGCCGAGATCGGCGCTGCGGAACGCGGCGGTATAGCCGCCGGGACCGGCACCGATCACCACCATCGCGCATTCGATGTCGGCCTTGCGGCCGGAGGATGCGGCGGCCTGCGGTGCGGGCACGCTCTCACTCCCCCCGGGAGAGGGTTGGGGTGAGGGTTCGGCGGCACGTGGAGCCTCCGTCTTCGCCGCGCTGTCGATGACCGCGATCACGCTGCCTTCCGACACCGTATCGCCCAGCTTCACCTTCAGCGCCTTGATCACGCCGGCGGCGACCGCCGGCACTTCCATGGTCGCCTTGTCGGACTCCAGCGTCACCAGGCCCTGGTCTTTCGCGACCGTATCGCCCACCGCCACCAGCAGCTCGATCACCGGCACATCGCCGTGGCCGCCGATGTCGGGCACCTTCGATTCGATATCCGCCATGTCCGTCTCCTTCAGAGCATGGCCCGACGCAGGTCGGCCAGCAGCTGTCCCAGATAGGTGGTGAAGCGGGCGGCGGCCGCGCCGTCGATCACCCGGTGGTCGTAGCTCAGCGACAGCGGCAGCATCAGCCGCGGCTTGAACTTTTCGCCGTTCCAGACCGGCTTCGTTTCCGACTTGGACACGCCGAGGATGGCCACTTCCGGCGCATTGATGATCGGCGTGAACGCGGTGCCGCCGATCCCGCCCAGCGAGCTGATGGTGAAGCAGCCGCCCTGCATCTGCTCGGGCTTGAGCTTGCCGTCGCGCGCCAGTGCGGCCAGCTCGCCCATTTCCCTGGCGATCTGGGCGACGCCCTTCTGGTCGGCATCGCGCAGCACCGGCACCACCAGGCCGTTCGGGGTGTCGGCGGCGAAGCCGATGTGGAAATACTGCTTGAGGACGAGGTTGTCGCCGTCCAGCGAGGCGTTGAAAGTCGGGAACCTCGAAAGCGCCGCCACGCAGGCCTTGATCAGGAAGGCGAGCATGGTCAGCTTGCCGGCCTTGCCGGCGGCGATGGCCTTGGCGTTCTCCTCGTTGAGGGCAACGCGCAGCGCTTCCAGCTCGGTGATGTCGGCATCGTCGTGCTGGGTGACGTGCGGGATCATCGCCCAGTTGCGCGCGAGGTTGGCGCCGGAAATCTTCTGGATGCGCGACAGCGGCTTGGTTTCGATGGCGCCGAACTTGGCGAAGTCCACCTTCGGCCACGCAATCAGGTTGAGCCCGCTGCCACCGGCAGCAGCCGTCGGCGCGGCGATGCCGCCGGCCAGCGCCGCCTTGACGAACTTCTGCACGTCCTCCCTGGAGATGCGGCCGCCGCGCTCGCTGCCGCCAACCTGCGCAAGATCCACGCCCAGCTCGCGCGCGAACAGGCGCACCGCCGGGCTGGCGTAGGGCACCTTGGCCGGCAGCACTGCGTCGGCCTCGAAGCGCATCGGCGGGATGCCGGGCTGCCCGGGTTCGGCCACCGGCGCCAATGCCGGCACCGGCGCGCCGCTTTCGACGGCTACCGGTGCAGGCACTTTGGCCGCTTCTGTCTTGATGGGAGCGGGCAGTGGTGCGGGTGGCGTCGCTGCCCCCTCACCCGCTGCGCTGCGCGCAGCGACCTCTCCCACGAGGGGAGAGGTAGAGGCTGGCGCAGGCACGGCATCGCCAACTTCGATGATCGCCACCAGCGCACCCTCGGAGACGGCGTCGCCCAGCTTCACCTTGACCTCCTTGACCACGCCGGCGAACGGCGACGGCACTTCCATGGTCGCCTTGTCGGATTCCAGCGTGACCAGGCCCTGGTCCTTGGCCACGGTGTCGCCGGGCTTGACCAGCAATTCGATCACCGGCACATCACCGTGCCCGCCGATGTCGGGGACGCGCGCTTCCTTCAGTTCGGCCATGGCCGCTGCTCCTGAGCTCGGAAAACGCCATGGGAACACATCCCGATGTCCCCCACAATCACAAAAAAGAAAGAATTCAGTTATTACCCGGGCATTTCGAATATTTTTGCAAGAACCCTCCAGTTTTTATTGTCGCAGGCCCTGATCACCCCGTTTTACCCCAGTCATAATTGCCGCCAAACTCAAGGGTGCTCGGCTTCCAGATGTGCCCTGCCTTTCTCGCGATGCAGCAGATACAGGCCGCTGGCGATGATGATGGCGGCCCCCAACCAGGTCACCGCATCCGGCAGAACGCCCCACAGCGCCAGATCCAGCGCCACGCCCCAAATCAGCGCCGAATATTCCAGTGGCGCAATCAGCGAAGCCTCGCCGTGCCGGAAGGCCTCGGTGATGGCGTATTGCCCCAGTGTGCCGACCACGCCGATCGCCGCCACCACACCCACATGCTCCGCGCGCAGCGGCTGCCACGCCGGCCACGCCAGGATGCCTGCACCCAGCGCCATCAAGGCCAGCAGCCACACCACCATGGCCTGGTTGGAATCGCTGCGCGCCAGCACCCGCACCGTGATCGCCGAGACCGCATACGCCAGCGCCGCGCCCAGCACGGCCACGCCCGCCCACGACAACATGCCCGCGCCGGTGGGACGCAGCACCACCAGCACCCCCAGCAGACCGATGGCAATCGCCGTCCAGCGACGCGGACCCACTTTTTCGCCTAGAAACGGCACCGACAGCGCGGTGATCAGCAACGGGGCGACGAAGAAGATGGAATAGGCCGTGGACAGCGGCAGTCGTTTCAACGCATACACGAAGCTGGCCATCATCCCCACGCCCAACACGCCGCGCAGCAGATGCAGCGGCCAACGCACCCGCAACAGCGGCCGCCAGCCCACCGTCCACAATGCCCAGCCCAGCACCAACGGCAGCGAGGACAAGCCGCGCAGGGCCGCCACCTGGAACGGCGGGTAATGCGCCGACAGGGTTTTCAGCCCCGCATCCATCAGGGCGAACAAGGCGACGGCGGCCAGCATCAGCCAGGCGGCACGGGACGAAGACGGATGCAAATCGGCGGACATCCGGCCAGCATGCGTTACCCTGCGTGTTTCGTCACCCTGCCGATCGCCATGCCTTCTTTCGATATCGTCTCCGAAGTCGACACCCACGAACTGACCAACGCGGTGGACCAGGCCAGCCGCGAGCTGACCACCCGCTTCGACTTCAAGGGCGTGGATGCCAGCTTCGTGCGCGAGGACAACATCATCACCCAGTCCGCGCCCAGCGATTTCCAGTTGCAGCAGATGACCGACATCCTGCGTGCGCGGCTGATCGCGCGGAAGATCGACGTGCGCTGCCTGGAGTTCGGCGATATCGAAACCAATCTCGCTGGCGCGCGCCAGAAGATCACGGTAAAACAAGGCATCGAGCGCGAACTGGCGAAGAAGATCCAGGGTGCGCTGAAGGACGCCAAGCTGAAGGTCGATTCGCAGATCAACGGCGACAAACTGCGCGTGACGGGCAAGAAACGCGACGACCTGCAGGCGGCGATGGCGCTGCTGCGCGGGCAGGAGTTCGAGCTGCCGCTGCAGTTCGACAATTTCCGCGACTGAGCCACCCTCCTGCCATCAGGCCATGCGCGCACTCGCCCGCGCGCATGGCCGGCAGCGTGCCGGCATCAATCGCCGACCACCCGCAGCCCCACGACGAAGGTGCCCTCGCTGACGTTCGACACCATCCCCGACACGTTCAAGTGCACCGTGGTCGGATTTTTCATGAACTTGTCGGCCAGAGCGGGCGTCAAACCATAGTTCGCGATCAGGGCTTGCTTGCTGACCAGGCCGCCCCGGCACACCGCCGTGTTGCTGGTGGTGGTCGTGACGTAATTGTTCTGCAACAGTACGTAGGGCGTGTCCACGCGCATCAGCGAGAACGTGGTGAAGCTGCCATTGAAGGGCTGGCCGGTGACCGGGTTGACCAGGCTGGGATCCTGCAGAACCGGGTTGTCGATCGTGGCGGTATAGGTGTAGCGCAGCCTTGCCGCCACCGGCGCAGTATTGCCATTGTTCGTGAAATAAACGTCACCGCGCTCCGCCAACCAATGACACAGCAGCGAATTGGCCGCTGAAGCCGGCAGCTGGATCTGCAACAGGTCGTTGTAGTGGAACGTGGTGGTGCCGGTGGGCGCGCTGACCGTCGTGCAAGGCACCGACGGATCGCCGTCGGACCAGACATTGCAGTCCATGGACACGCCGAAAATCGCCTGCTTCGCGCCCAGCCAACGCACATTGCGGCTGAAGGAGTCCAGGTCACCCACGTCGGCCGCCGTGACCCGCGCCGCGTTCACGCCGCCGCGCGGAATGCCGGATGCCAAGGCCGATCGCTGCGAATGCGATGCCGTTGCTGCAACCGGGGCAGGCGGGGCCGCACGGGCAGTGTCCGTGGTCACGGACGCGCCGCCGAAGCGCTGGCTGTTGGCGGCATAGGCGATCAGTCCCGTCAACCCCAGGGTTGCGGTGACGGCGACAAGCAGGGTCTTGCGTTTCATGGTCCGGTTTCCGTTGGTGGGTGTACCGGAGTGATGCGCAGAAGGAACGGGAAAGCGGACACGCACCGCTGCCGGGAGCAACGGTGGCGGCTGGATCAGGGGGATACGGCCGCCGTGGAAAACAGCGCAGCACGTGCCGCCGCGTCCAGCGCCTGCCACTGCCCTGCCGGAAGATCATTCAGCGCCAGCCCGCCGATGCGTTCGCGATGCAATGCCACCACGTGGTTGCCCACCGCCGCGAACATCCGTCGCACCTGGTGGTAGCGGCCCTCGTGCAAGGTCAAGCGCGCGCTGCGTGGCGACAGCAGCTCCAGCTCCGCCGGCAGCAACGGGGTTTTTTCGCCGTCCAGCAGCAGCGTGCCGCTGGCGAACGATGCCGCCTCGTCGCCGCGCAGGTTCTCCGCCAGCGTCGCCACGTAGACTTTCGGCAGCTTGGATTTGGGCGCGATGATCCGGTGCAGCAGCTGGCCGTCGTCGGTCAGCAGCAGCAGGCCAGAGGTGTCGCGATCCAGCCGGCCCACGGTGGACAGCGCCGGGCTGCGCAGGCGGTAGCGCGACGGCAGCAGGTCAAACACGACGCGTCCCAGGTCTTTCGTCGAACAGGTGTAGCCGGTCGGCTTGTGCAGCACCAGCAGCAGGCCGGTCGGCGGATCCAGCGGCTCGCCGTCGATACGCACGGCATCGTGCTCCAGCGGATCATCCGCATACAGCACCTCGCCGGCGGCGTTGGTGATGCGACCTTCGCGGAACAGCCACTGCACATCCCTGCGGCTGCCATAGCCGAGGTTGGCGATGTGCTTGACCAGCTTCATGCCTTCACCGCATGCACGATCTTGAAGCCACCGTCCTGCGCCACGTCGCGCAATCGCGTGAAACCCGCGCCCAGCGCTTCTTCATAAGGCAGGTGGCGGTTGGCCACCAGCCACAGGCTGCCGCGCGGCTTGAGTGCGGCAGCGGCGGCGGCGATGAAGGCACGGCCGATGTCCGGGCGCTCGCCGCGGCCCAGTGCATGGAACGGCGGATTGCAGACGATGGCATCGAAGCGGTCGGCCACGCCGGATTCGACATCCTGCCAATGAAAATCGACGGGCACCCGGGCCCCGGCAAGATTCTGCCGCGCCAAGGCCAATGCGCGATCATCGGCTTCGAACAGATCCAGCGATGCCACCTGCGGGCAGCGCGCCAGCACCTGCTGCGACAGATAGCCCCAGCCGGCACCGAAATCGGCCACCTGCCCGCGCAGGTCCGCCGGCAATACCGCCGCCAGCATGCGTGACGCGGCATCCACGCGATCCCAGGCGAACACCCCGGGACGGCTGAGGAAACCGCCCCCCGGCACCTCGTCGCAGGCAATCCGGCGCGGCACGTCCAGTACCCGCCAGCGCGCCACCAGCTCCGCATCGAAGGCCGCATCCGGCCGCGTCCAGAACACCCGGCAGTGATGCTTGCTGAGCGTGGCCACGCCACCGGCCAGCTGCTTCAATTCGGCCTCGCGCGTCTTCGCGCCTTCGTCATTGGCCACCGCCGCCAACACCACGCCACCCGCCGCCACCGCGGCACAGGCCCTGGCCAGCAGCGCCCGCGCCTCCTCGCGCTGGCGCGGCGGCAGCACCAGCACCAGCGGAAACCGCGCGCACGGCAGCGCATCTTCATCCAGCAACACGATGCCCTGCTGTTGCAGCCGCGCCGCTTCCGGCCGGAACCCCTGCGTCGCCACGAAAGACTTCCCCTGCACGCCGCCAGCCATCCGCGCACGCAGGAACAAGGCCCCGTCAGGCCAGTGCAACAGGCCTTGGGTGAACGGATGCAGGAGGGCGTCGAGAACGTTGTCGCGGGATGGAAAGCTCATCTGCGCAGTGTAACGGGGCGGCAGCGGGTATCCTGTCGGCCTCGCAGGACTGCCCACGAATGCATCGCCATGACCAACTCCGACACCCCGCCCGACCGCGTGTCCACCGACCCGCGCAGCAAATTCCATGACGAAGCCCTGCTGGAGCGCGGGATCGGCATCCGTTTCAACGGCGTGGAACGCACCAATGTCGAGGAATACTGCATCAGCGAAGGCTGGGTGCGGGTGCAGGCCGGGCGCTCGCTGGATCGACGCGGCATGCCGATGACGCTGAAGCTGCGCGGCAACGTGGAGGCGTGGTTCCAGGACGCGGCAGGCGAAGCCGAAACGCCGGCTGACTGAGCCTGCGCCAGTTCAGCCTGCAACCAGCCGAAGCGTGGATACTCGGTGCATCCCCCGACGGAGACGGATCATGCACATCAAGACCCTGGTATTCCCGTTGGCACTGGTCTTGGCCGTGGCCGGCTGCGCATCTGCCGGCACCACCGGCATGCTGTCCCCGGATGCCCCGCGCGCCTTGCCGGCGCAGGGCCCGGTCAGCGTGGCCTGGGCCGACCCGGCCACCTTCACCGAGTTCAAGGCCAGCGGCAACCGCCAGGCCTCCGCCGAAGGCGAATGGTTGACCCAGCTGGCGCAGTACATGCGCAAGCAGGCGGCAAAATCACTGCCCGCCGGCGACCGCCTGGAATTGACCATCGTCGATATCCAGCGTGCCGGTCGGTACGAGCCCTGGCATGGCCTGGATCGGCAGAACGTGCGCATGATCCGCGACATCTACCCGCCGCGGATGACGGTGAAATATCGTGAAACCGACGCCAATGGCAGCGTGGTGGCCGAGGGTGAACGCAAGCTCACCGACCCGGCGTTCCTGGTCAACGCGGCCCCGTTCAACGACACCGATCCGCTGCGCTACGAGAAGCGGATGGTCGACAGCTGGCTGCGGCACGGTTTCAACCGCACCGCCGAACGCTGACAGCGCCAGCCATCGCTCACAAGCTCAGCTGCGGGCCTGGTGGCCTGCGTCACCCGCAAGCCAGCGCACGCGCCAGCAGTACCGCGCGTTCGCGTGCATTGCCGGTCAGTTCCACCGCCTGCAGGAACTGACTGCGCGCCTCGTCGAAACGTTGCAGCTGGCACAGCAGGTCACCGAGCACCGCATGCAACGGTGCATATCCCCGCAGTTGCGGGTTCTCGCGCAAATCATCGACAAGCAGCAGCCCGGCGTGCGCGCCCTGCGCCTTGCCGACCGCCACCGCACGGTTGAGTGCGATCACCGGTGATGGCGCAACCTGCAGCAGCACCCCATACAAGGCCGCGATGCGGTTCCAATCGGTGTCCTCCAGCCGCAGTGCACGCGCATGACAGGCGGCGATTGCCGCCTGCAGGGTATAGGGCCCGGCAGCACCGCCCAGCCGCTGCGCACGCACCAAGGCGTCCAGCCCGCGCCGGATTTGCAGATGGTCCCAGCGGGCCCGGTTTTGCTCCGGCAGCAGGATCGGGGCACCGTCGGCCCCGGTGCGTGCCGCCATGCGCGAGGCCTGCAATTCCATCAATGCCAGCAGGCCGAAGCCTTCCGGCTCGCCCGGCAGCAGCGCCACCAGCACCCGCCCCAGCCGCAGCGCCTCCGCGCACAACGCCGGGCGCATCCAATCGTCGCCGCTGGTCGCCGCGTAGCCTTCGTTGAAAATCAGATAGAGCACGGCCAGTACCGCCTCCAGCCGCTCGGGCAGCTCGGCTTTGCGCGGCACCGCAAACGTGATCTGCTGGTCGGCCAGGGTGCGCTTGGCGCGCACGATGCGCTGCGCCACCGTGGACTCCGGCTGCAAGAAGGCGCGTGCAATTTCCGGCGTGCTCAGACCCCCCAGCAGACGCAGGGTCAGCGCGACGCGCGACTCCTGCGGCAGCACCGGATGGCAGGCAACGAACAGCAAACGCAATAGATCATCGCCGATGTCGTCGTCCGCCAGCCGCTGCGCATCGTCGCCTTGCATGTCGGCTCCGTGCAATTCCAGTTCGATGCCGTATTCGTCCTGCTTGCGCAGGTGCAGCCGGCGTTGCCGCAGGTGATCGATCGCACGGTGCTTCGCCACCGTCATCAACCACGCCACCGGCTGATCCGGCACGCCCTCGCGTGGCCAGCGCTCCAATGCCGTCACCAGCACGTCCTGCGCCAGTTCCTCGGCGGTATCGATGTTGCCGCAGATGCGCGCCAGCCGCGCCAGCAGCTTCGGGGCTTCCATCCGCCACAGGGCATCGAGGCGGCGATGGCTGTCATCGACATGCATGCCGCCGATGACAGCATCACCCACCCGCGCCACGCAAGCGCCCGTTTACTGCGGCGACGCCGGCGCGGCATCCATGTGGAACACGCCCCACTGGTGGCCGTCCAGATCGACGAAAGCCCACGAGTACATGAAGCCGAGATCCTCCGGATCGTGGCCTTCCGTCGCGCCGGCCGTGATCGCCTTGCGCACCAGTGCGTCCACCTCCGCCCGGCTGTCCAGCGACAGCGAGAACAGGGCTTCGGTCGCCTTGCGCGGATCGGTGATCGGCACCTTGGACAGGGTGGAAAAAAACGACTCGGCCACCAGCATCACGTGGGTGTTGTCGTTGATGACCAGGGCGGCACCGTTTTCGCTGGTGAAGTCCGGGTTGAACGAGAAGCCGAGCGTCTCGAAGAAATCGACGCTGCGCTCCAGATCCTGCACCGGCAGGGTGACGTAGAGATTGCGGGGCATGGGATGTCCTTTCGATGGTCGTCTCGATGGTCGGGTGGCGGCGCTTACGGCATCGGCTTGTTGCAGTTGATCATCCACGGCTTGCCGTAGCGGTCCTCGAACATGCCGAAGCGGTGCGACCACGATGTTTCCGTGAGCGGCATCCGCACCTTGCCGCCCGCCGACAGCGCGGCGAACACGCGTTCGGCTTCCTCGACGGTCTCCACATCGATGTTGACCGTGGTGTCGTTGCGGCCGTCGATGGTCTCGTTGCCGCACAAGCCCATGATCGAATCGCCGCCCATGATCGAGGCGCCGCCGACCACCAGGTTCGCGTGCGCGATCTGCGATTTCGCTTCCTCCGGCAGCGGCGGCTGGTCGGGTGCGGACGGCATTTCGCCATAGCGGATCAGCGCAACGATCTCGCCGCCCAGTGCACCGGCATAGAAGTCGAAGGCCGCACGGCAATCGCCGTTGAAGAACATCAGATACGGAATCAGTTTCATGGTTCGCTCCAGCTGGTGGGTAGTGGGTGTTTCAGTTGCCAAGACGTTCGCGCAGGCGTTCTTCCTGTGCGCGCAGTTCCGGCGTGAATTCGGCGCCGAAGTCCTCGGCCTCGAAGAGTGGGCGGATTTCCAGCTCGGAGGGGCCGGGCATCGGGTTGGGGCAGCGCTTGGCCCATTCGATGGCCTCATCCAGCGAGCGCACCTGCCACAGCCAGAAACCCGCCACCAGTTCGCGGGTCTCGGCGAACGGGCCGTCGATCACCTGCCGCTGCGCGCCGTCAAACGCCACCCGCACGCCGCGCGCACTCGGCTGCAGACCCTCGCCTGCCAGCATCACGCCGGCATTGACCAGTTCCTCGTTGAACTTGCCCATCGCTTCCAGCAGGTCCGTGCTCGGCATCACGCCGGCCTCGGAATCCGCCGTGGCCCTCACCATCACCATCACGCGCATTGTCTGCTCCTTGAATTGCCGGGCCGCTCTGGCCGGCTTGCACAAGGATGACGAACGGCGGCGCGCCGAATCGACATGGCGGCAAGAATTTTTTTGTTGCCGGTTTGTGCACCTGCCGCGATGCGGGCATCATCAGGCCTTGGCTGTGGAGCTTGCAATGCACTACTTGACCTTGATCCACATCGACCCGGTGCTGTTGGCCGAGCTGCCCGCCGAGGAATACGACCGGCTGATGCACGGCTGTTTTGCCAAGGCCGACGCCTTGCGCGACGCCGGCTGCCTGCACGGCTCGCAGCAACTGGAAGCACCCGCCAGCGCACGCACCCTGCGCGTGCGCGAGGGGCTGGCACGGGTGACCGACGGGCCGTTTGCCGAAACGCGCGAGTTCCTGGCCGGCTTCAACCTGATCGAGGCCGAATCGATGGATGCCGCGATGGACATTGCCGGCCAGTTTCCGTGGGCGCGTTTTGGCAGCATTGAAGTCCGGCCCGTGCACAACATGCAGGCGGAACGCCAGCGGGTGGGCGCCGCCTGAGCGACGCATCAGCGCTCATCGTCACCCCACCGCCAACCAATCCAGCGCCGCCAACGGAGGTTTCATCGGGCCGGTGCCGGGCTTCGTCGCACACCGCTTTGCCTCCGCAAATCCGGCACTATCGTGGTGGCAACGCCCACTGCAGCCACGCCCATGATTCGTTCCTTCTTCCGCCAGCTGTTCTTCGTTCTGCGCATCACCACCGTCTGGGGTCTGGCGGTCATCGGTGTGGTGTCGATGTACTCCAGCATCCCCTTGGTGGGCGATTTCGACCTGCCGGCGATGTTGTTCTCCTTCCTCACCATGGGGCTGGTGATTGCCGGGGCGTTTTCGCATCTGCACCGGGTGCGGCTGCTGGCCGGCCGGCTCGATGGCGAGGCGCTGGCCAACCGCCAGAAGCGGCAGATCGAGGTGCCGTTCGAAGCCGGTGAAACCTTCGACCTGCTGGATGCCGCCGTGCGTGAACTGCCCGGCATCACCCAGGTGCAAAGTGCGCGTGACAGCCTGCAGATCAAGGCCAAGGTGGCGCGACCGCGCACCTATGGCGAGCCGCTGCTGCGGCGCTGGAACCCGCTGCTGTGGTTTGCCCCGGTCAGCAACCAACTGCTGGCCACGGTCAGCCCGGGCAGCGACAGCGGCCGCATCCTCCTGATCTGCGAACCGGAAAGCCCGGCCTGGAGTGACTGGTTTCTGGTGGATGACGGCACCAATTTCGAGAATGCCGAAGCACTTGTCCGTGCCATCACCCGCCGCATCGGCGAGCGCCGCCGCGCCGAGCAGGCCAGCGCCGCGCAGACCGCCACCCGGAAAGAGCTGACCGAAGCCAAACTCAACCTGCTGCATGCGCAGGTGGAGCCGCATTTCCTCTACAACACGCTGGCCAGTGCGCAGTTGCTCGCCCGCAGCGATCCGCCGCGCGCCGAGGCGATGCTGGGCCATTTGATCCAGTATCTGCGCCGCTCGCTGCCCAGTGCCGAGGGCGAGATGTCCACCCTGGGGGTCGAGCTGGAACGCGCGCTGGCCTATCTGGAGATTCTCAAGGTGCGCATGGGGGATCGCCTCGATGTGCAGGTGGACGTGGCCGAGCCGCTGCGCGCCACGCCGCTGCCGGCGATGATGTTGCAAACCCTGGTGGAAAACGCGATCAAGCACGGGCTGGAGCCGCGCACCGGGGGTGGCACGGTGTGGATTCGTGCCCGCAACGATGGCGAAGCCGTCACGGTGACGGTGGCCGACAATGGCGCAGGCTTCACCAGCAAGACCCAAGGCACCGGGATTGGCTTGCACAACGTGCGCGAACGCCTGCGGCTGCGTTATGACGGTGCCGCCAATCTGGCGGTGGTGGCCAATTTCCCGGCCGGGGTGGCGGCCACCTTGACGGTGCCGGCAGTCATGCCGGCAGTCATGCCGGCGAGCGTGCCGGCAGGCGTGGAGGACACACATGTCTGAACTCCGCACCTGCATCGTGGCCGAAGACGAAACCCTGCTGCGGCAGGCGCTGATTGACGCATTGGCCCGCGCCTGGCCGGATCTGCGCGTACTGGCCGAATGCGAAGACGGTGCCAGCGCAGTGGAAGCGTTGGCCGAGCACCAGCCCGATGTGGCCTTCCTCGACATCCGCATGCCCGGCCTCACCGGGCTGGAAGTGGCCGCCGCTGCCGCCGAAGCCAGCCCGCGCACCCGCATCGTGTTCGTCACCGCCTACGACCAATATGCCGTCGATGCGTTCGAACGCGGTGCCATCGACTATCTGCTCAAGCCGGTGCAGCAAGAACGCCTGCAAGCCACCGTCGCCCGCCTGCAGACCGCGCTGGCGGCACCGCCCGATGCAGCGACGCTGGCCGGCTTGCTGGGCACGCTGGGCAGCCTGCCCAGGCCGGCCCCCAGCACCGAGCCACTGACCTGGCTGACCGCCAGCACCGGTCGTGAGACGAAACTGATCTTGATCGACGACGTGATCTATTTCCGCGCCGACCACAAATACACCAGCGTGGTCACCGCTGACGGCGAAGCGCTGCTGCGCAGCTCGCTGCGCGAGTTGCTGCCACGGCTGGATACCCAGCACTTCAAGCAAATTCACCGGTCCACCTTGGTCAACCTCAAGGCCATTGCCGGCATCACCCGCGATGACACCGGCCGCGGCATCGTGCGCTTGAAGCAGCGCCCAGAAACCTTGCTGGTTAGCCTGCCGTTTATGGCCTTGTTCAAACAGATGTGAAGCGGCACTACGCCGCGTTTAGTTTGCTGCACGCGGCGCGGGGTTCAGTCTTCCAACACTAGGGTCAGCGATTTGCCTTGACGCAACACTTTGAACGTCACCGCCTGGTTCGGCTTCAGGCTTTTCCAGTACGCCTGCACGGTTTTCGCTTTCTGGCCCGGCACGGTCTGGGTGTTGATCTGCACGATTTCGTCGCCTTGCTGCAACTTGCAGTCAAATCCCGGCTTAACCGACCGGATCGAGCGAACGGTCATTTTGTCCAGCGTCGGGTTGAGGAAAAACCCGCTGGTCACCGGATTGATGTCCAGCTTGCAATTTCCGGCCCGGCTGGCAAGCGGTAACGCCAGCAGGGCAAGCGTGGTGGCAGCAAAAAGTGCATGTTTCATCGGCGGGCTTCCCTGTCAGGCAATGGGGCGGAACGATAGCGGTTTTCGAGGCGCATCTGCAAAGGGGGATCAGCGGCAGCGGAACATCCCGGCCTGCACCGGCACATAGCTGGGGCTGCGCACGTAGCCACTGCTGCGGCCATAGCCGATGCCGAATTCGCGCTCGCGCTGGCGCGGCTCGAAACCGCGGCTTTCCAGCGAACGGGGAACCTGGCGGCGGTCAGGCTGGTTGGGGTTGCGCGGGGCTTTGAAGGTGGACATGAACTGCTCCTGTCTTGGTGTGCTGGTAATGTAGTACACCACAAATCTAAATACCATAGGCAGGAAGTCATGCGCCACGCCCTGGATGGCAATGGTTCAGCTAACCTGCAGGGGTCGCCGCCCCCCACTCCGAAATCGCCCACATGTCTTTCCCGCTACGCGTTGGTGTGCTGCTTGTCTTGTTGCTGATCGCGGCCAGCGCGCAGGCCCAGGGGCCTACCGCGCGCGTCCGGGTCAGCTTCGATCGGCAGGGCGAAACCGGCGTGCAAGCCGAGGGCCTGGCCGATGTCGCGGCCCGGCGCGCGCTGACCGCCGACGATCCGGCGCGGGTGGCCTCGGTCAGCAAGCTGGTGACCACCCTCGGCGTGCTGCGGCTGGTCGAACAGGGCAAGCTGGATCTGGATGCCGATGCCTCCACCCTGCTCGGCTTCCCGCTGCGCAACCCGGCCTTCCCGGACGCGCCGATCACCCTGCGCATGCTGCTGTCGCATACCTCCAGCCTGACCGACGCCGCCGGCTACTGGAACGTGCCGCTGGGCCAGGACATCGGCATCATCACCGGCCAGCCGCAGGCCTGGGATACGCGGCACGCGCCGGGCACGTTCTTCCGCTACACCAACCTCAACTTCCCGCTGGTGGCGCAGGCGATGGAGCGCGCCACCGGCGAGCGCTTCGACCGGCTGATGCGGCGGCTGGTGCTGTTCCCGCTCGGCATCGACGCCGGCTTCAACTGGTCCGGCAGCAGCGAAGCCGCGCTGGCCCGCGCGGTGGTGCTGTACGACGAACTGGGCAAGCCGCAAAAAGACGATCTGCACGGCCAGCCGCCAGCCTGCCCGGTGATCGCGGCGGCCGATGGCAGCTGCGAGCTGTCGCAGTGGCAGGCGGGCCGGAACGGCACGCTGTTCTCGCCGCAGGGCGGGCTGCGGATCTCCGCGCGCGGTCTGGCCCGGATCGGCCGGATGTTGCTCAGCGACGGCGAGCTGGACGGCGTGCGCCTGCTGACGCCGGCCTCGGTGGCGCTATTGGCCACGCCGGTCTGGCGCTACGACGGCAGCAACGGCGAGATCAACGAAGAGGACGAACCCAACCGCGGCGGCTTCTTCTGCGCCTACGGCCTGGCCACGCAGCAGCTGGCGCAGGGCGACGGCAAGGCCTGCCGCGACGACCTGTTCGGCGATGGCCGCGCGCGCATCGGCCACAGCGGCAATGCCTACGGCCTGCTGTCAGGCCTGTGGCTTGACCGCGCCGCCGGCACCGGCGTGGCCTATTTCGCCACCGGGGTGGCGAATGATTCCACCGGCGCCCATTCGTCGTTCAGCCAGGTGGAAGAAACGGGCGCGGCCGGCTGGTAGTGCCGCGCAACTGCATGCTCGCAGTCTGCGGCAACCGTCAACGCAACTCCTGCGACACATCGAAGGCGTCGATCCGCCGCCCCAGCACCGTCAGCACCGCGTTCAACTCCAGGCCCAGCACGACGCAGGCACACGCCGCCGCCAGCCCGATGCCCGCTGGCAGTCCCAGCAGCCAGTTTCCCAGCAGAAAGCCCAGCCCGGCCAGCAACGCCGCGGGTACCAGGGCCAGGGTCAGCGCCAGCAGGTAGCCGGCCATGAAGATCATGCGCTGGCCCATCACTTCCACCCCGCGCCCGCCGCCCTTGCCCGGCGCAACCCAAGCCGGAAAATACACGGTGCCGGCAAACGGCAGGCACAACATCAAGCCGCACAACGGCGGGATCAGCAGGGCCACGCCCATTGCCGCAACCACCACCAGCTCGGGGGTGAACACGCCCTTGCCGCCGGCCAGCACGAAGCACCAGGCCCCCACCCACACCAGCAGCCACAGTGCAAAGCTCATCACTGCGACCGGGGTCAACAGCTCGCCCAGCGCGATCTGCCGCCCGCCCAGGGGCATGGCCTTGAGGATGTCCAGATACTCCAGCAACCGCTGCACGCTGCGCTGCATGAACATCGGCCCGAACAACAGCCCCCAGCCGCCGATCATCACGACAACCAGCCCGACCGCCAGCAGCACCGGCTGCGCCCACGGCTGCGCGGCGACCCACTGCAGCGCGATGACGCTCAGCAGGCAGGCCAGCAACCAGCTGCGCAGGCGGTACACCGGCCCCATTGCCAGCAGACCCTTCCACAGGAAGGCCAGCGCTGGAAACCCGGTGGCCGCCAGCACGAACGGCGCGCGCCGCGGCGTGCTGGGTGCGCGCTCGCGCAGCCGGCCTTCGCGGCGTGCGGTCTGCCGCAACGCGTGGCGGCGTGCCTGCGCGATCGAGGCCTCGGCAAACGAAACCTGTGCACGCACCGCCCACAGATAGTGCAGCAGCAGCAAACCCGCTGCCGGCAGCAGCGCACGCAGGAAGCTAGCAGAATCGGGCGCGAAGATCGGTGCCACCGCCCATTGCAGCGGCAGCAACAGCCAGGCCAGTGGGCGGCTGTCGACGAGCGCCCGGAACCCGCGATGCAGGCTGTCGGCATCCACCGCCCCACTCGGTATCGTCACTGCCAACTGGCTGCGGAGGGGCCACAGGCAGGCCAGCGCCAGTACCCCGACGCCCACCACCAGCACCCGACGCGGCCACAGCCGCAAGCCCGCCTGCGCCAACCGCTGCCGGGTGAACGCCGCCGCCAGCAGATGCAGCCGGCCCATCGACAGCAGCAGCCACAAGCCGGTGGCGTACTGCAGGGGATGGCCGCCGAAGGCCGCCCCGCGGCGCAGCAACAGGCCCAGCAGGAAGGACGAAAAGAAAATCGCCAATTGCGAGCGCAACAAGCTGTACTGGATCAAGGCGGTGCGCGTCAGCGGGGCCGGGAACAGGAACGCGATTTCGGTTTCGGTAAATCCCAGCGCCACGCCCTCGCCGGCAAACAGCCAATCCAGCCACAGGACCAGCAGCAGCACCAGGGCCGCCAATGCCGGCAAATCCTGCAGCAGTTGCGGCGGCATCGCCTGCAGTGCACGGGCCGACGAGCCACTGTCCTGCCACATGTGCCGGAACACGAAGGCGTACATGTAGGCCGCGCCCGCCAATGCGCCCAGCAGGTATTTGGGCTGCCGCAAACGCAGCAAGCGCCGACGCAGGTTGTTGTACAGCGAAGTGGCCTGCAGATAGAAAAACGCGCCGGCCACCGCGACAAACCGGTTATCCGCGGCGGCAGCACTCATGCCTGCAACGTCTCCGCATCGCCGGTGGCACGGAAGAACACGTCCTCCAGGCGGGCATCGCCGTCGGCCATGTAGCGGGCGCGCACCTCGGCCACCGAGCCGTCGGCCAGCTTGCGGCCGTCCTTCAGGATCAGCAGATGGGTGCAGACCTCGTCCACCAGATCCAGCAGATGCGAGCTGAGGATGATCGCCACGCCCTCGGCGGCGAGCTTGCGCATGCTGTTCTTCATCTGCCGGATGCCGTACGGATCCAGCCCGGTCAGCGGCTCGTCCAGAATCACCGCACGCGGCGCATGCAGCAGGCCGCAGGCGATCGCCAGCTTCTGCTTCATCCCGCGTGAAAGTTCGGACGGCAGCAGCTTGCGCTTGTCGCCCATCTCCAATTCGTCCAGCAGTGGCTGCGCGCGTTGCTGCCAGTCGGCCACGCCGTACAGCCGGGCCACGAAATTGAGGTGCTGCTCGACCGTCAGATGTTCGAACAGGCGCGGCTCGTCGGGGATGAAGGCCAGTTGTCGCTTGGCCGCCACCGGATCGGTGGCGATGTCCACGCCGCCGATGCGCACCTGCCCAAGGGTGGCCGGAATGATGCCGGCCATGCACCGCAACGTGGTGGTCTTGCCGGCACCATTGGGCCCCACCAGGCCCAGGATCTGGCCGGTGTCGACGTGAAAGGAAAGCGCATCGACGGCGGTGAAATCATCATAGCGTTTGCACAGGCCTTCGACTTCGATCACGTTCCGTTCCCCCGTGCCATGAAGGCCGGGAGTGTAGCGCGGGCGCAGGTTCGTTCCCGTGGCCACACCCCCCGGCGCAACCGGCTGCGGGCGGGGCAGTTCGCTACAATCGGCGGATGCGCCTTTTGCTGCAACAACGCCCCGATGGCCGCGAAGCCCCGCGCTTCGTCCAGCTCCAGCTCCAACCCGACCTGCTGGGCGGCTGGGAGCTGCTGCGCGAAAGCGGGCAGACGGGGGGCCGCAGCAGCTTGCGCAAATCGCTGCATCCCGACCAGGCCAGTGCACTGGCAGCGCTGGAAAAAGAGCGCGACGCCCATCTGAAGAAGGGCTTCCTGCTGATGTTCGCGCAGGGTGCAGACGCACCGAGATGAGCCGCACCCGGATATCCACAAACGCTTGAACCCGGCGCCTTCGATACGCGCCACCAACAACGACGCCAGATGCCCGCCAACGTGGGCATGACGCGCGACACAGGAGAACGCCCTTGTCCACGCCCCTGAAAAACGATCGCTTCCTGCGCGCGCTGCGCCGCGAACCGGTGGACTGCACCCCCGTCTGGCTGATGCGCCAGGCCGGTCGCTATCTGCCGGAGTACCGCGCCACCCGCAAGGCCGCCGGCAGCTTCCTCGGCATGGCCAAGCACCCGGAGATCGCCTGCGAGGTGACCCTGCAGCCGCTGCGCCGGTTCCCGCTGGACGCCGCGATCCTGTTTTCCGACATCCTCACCGTGCCCGACGCGATGGGCCTGGGCCTGTATTTTGTCGAAGGCGAAGGCCCGAAGTTCGAGCGTCCGCTGCGCAGCGTGGCCGACATCGACGCGCTGGCCGTGCCCGACATGGACACCGAGCTGCGCTACGTGATGGACGCGGTGCGCCTGATCCGTCGCGAGCTGGACGGCAGCGTGCCGCTGATCGGCTTCTCCGGCAGCCCGTGGACGCTGGCCTGCTACATGGTGGACGGCGGCGGCAGCAAGGACTGGGGCAAGGTCAAGGCGCTGGCGCTGAACGAGCCGGCCGCCATGCACAGGCTGCTGGGTACGATCACCGACGCGGTGATCGCCTACCTCACCGCGCAGCACGCCGCGGGCGCGCAGGCGCTGCAGGTCTTCGACACCTGGGGTGGCACGCTGGGCCCGGCGATGTACCGCGAGTTCTCGCTGCCCTACCTCACCCGGATTGCGACTGCGCTGAAGGCGCTCGGGGTGCCGGTGATCCTGTTCGGCAAGGGCAACGCGCCACACCTGGACGCGCTGTTCACCAGCGGCGCCGATGCGATCGGCGTGGACTGGACGGTGACGCTGGAAGATGCGGCGCGCCGCAACGGCGGCCGGGTCGCGCTGCAGGGCAACATGGACCCGGCGATGCTGTACGGCAGCCCCGACGCCGTGCGCGCACAGGTGCGCGCCGTGCTGGACAGCTACCGCGACGGCAACGGCGGCAGTCGCGAAGGCCACGTCTTCAACCTCGGCCACGGCATGTCGCCGGACATGAACCCCGACCACGTGGCCGCGCTGGTGGACGAAGTGCACGCCTACAGCGCGCGCTGACGCCTCCGGAACGAAGGTAGCCACAAGGAGCGACAAGCACCCGGCGCGACCGGGGCAGCGCAACCAAGCGAGTATCGGGGAGCGACTTGCGCTGCCCCGGTCGCGCCGGGTGCGCTGCCACGACAAAGCCAAGCGCTAAACCGCTTCCGCCAGCAGCGCCTCCAGCGCCTGCGCCAGCATCTCGCCGGTCACCGGCTTGCGCAGGAAACCGCCGAAGCCGGCCGCGCGCGCCTGCGCTTCCGCATCGGCATCGGAGCGCGCGGTCACCGCCAACAGCGGCACCTGAATGCCGCGGGCGCGCAACAACCGCGCCAGCGTCAGCCCATCCATGCCCGGCAAGTCCAGATCCAGCAAGGCTGCATCGAAGTGTTGCTGCGTCGCTTCCGTCAGTGCCGCCAACCCGTGTCCCGCCTGCGTCACCCGATGGCCCAGCTCGGCCAGCAAGCCGCGCATCACCTCGACCACGATCGGATCATCCTCGACCAGCAGCACGGCCAGGCCGGTTGCGGCAATGCCTTGCTGCGCCGCGACCACGACTGGCGCCGCAGGCAGCCACGACCGATTGGGCAACGGCAGTTCGACGATGAAGCGGGTGCCTTTGCCCGGCTCACTGTCGACATCGATGCGCCCGCCCATCGCCGCCGCCAACTCCTGGCTGATCGCCAGCCCCAACCCGCTACCGCCGTAGCGCGACAGCGTACGCACCCCTTCCGCCTGCTCGAAGCGCCGGAACAGGCGCGTCATCTGCTCCGCATTCAACCCGGGCCCGGTATCGGCGACCACGAAGCGTATTCCCTGCGGAAGCAGGGCGAATGTCTCCAGCGAGACGTGGCCCTGCTCGGTGAACTTCACCGCATTGCCGATCAGGTTGAGCAGGATCTGCTGCAGCCGCGTGCGGTCGCCATGCAGCGCCTCGGGCGTGCCGGGTGCAATGGCATCGACGAACACCAGCCCCTTGCGCTCGGCCAGCGGCGCCATCAGGCCGACGATGTCATCCAGCAGTGGTCGCAACGGAAAATCCGCATTCGACAACTGCAATTTTCCGGCCTCGATGCGGGCCAGATCCAACGCATCGTTGACCAACCGCAGCAAGTGCTCGCCGGCACGCCGGATGGCATCCACTTGATTGCGCTGGCGTGGATCCAGCGTGCTTGCCTGCAGCAGTTCGCTCATCCCCAGCACACCGGTCATGGGGGTGCGCACTTCATGCCCCAGCGTGGCCAGGAACCGGGTCTTGGCTTCGGACGCCTGCTCTGCCAGGGCACGCTTGTGCTCGGCCAGCTGCCACGCATGCCGGCGCTTCAGGCGCATGCGATACAGCCACGCCAGCAACCCCAGCAACGCCAGCAGCAACAAGACATAACCCAACTGCGCCCAGCCACTGCGCCACCACGGCGGCAGGACTTCAAATTGCAGGCGTTGCTCGCCGGCCGCATTGCCGGCGGCATCCTGTGCCCGCATCCGCAGCGTGTAGCGCCCAGGCGCCAGGCCAGTGAACACGCGCTCACCGGCATTGCCCAACGCCACCCAGTCCCGGTCGAAACCCTCCAGCCGCGACCAGTAGCGATGGGCCGGCGGATCATCGAACACCAGCAGCCGGGCCCGGATCCGCACTTCCCGATCCTGCGGATCCAGCTGCATGCCAGGGGTGGCAGGCAGGTTCAGCCAATCCCCTGCGCGGCGCACCGCGATCCCGTCGAACCGCAGCAGCGGCCGGATCGGAGCGGCATCGGCCATCGTGGTATCCACCAGCCGCAAACCACCATCTGCGGTGGCTGCCACCAGCAAGCCGTCCCCACGCAGCAAGGCGGCACGCTCCAGAAATTCCTCGCTGCTGGCTTCGTCCTGCATCCCGACATGGCGCAGGTTGCGACGCTGCGGATCCCAGCGATACAGGCCGCGCGAGGTGGTGACCCAGGGCCGATGCCGCGCATCCACCAGCAATGCCGCCGCGGCCACCGCCGGCATGCCATGCCGGGAATCGATGCGGACGCTGCGCTGCCATCCGGAGGCCCCGTGCCGATATTGCTCCAGGCCGGACAACCGCTGCAGCCACAGCACATCGTGGCCATCGAATGCCAGTGCGTAGACCCGCTCCTTGCCCATCGCGGGCACCGCACGGAACTGCCCGCTGCCGGCATCGAACTGCAGGATGCCCTGGCTGGCCGCGATCCACGGGCTGCCGTCGGCTGCCAGCACCATGTTTTCGATGTCGGCGTCCCCCAACCCGCTGGCAGGGCCTGCCGGCAGATCCCGCAACACCTTGCCCGTGTCCGGATCACGCTGCTGCACGCCGCCACCCGGGGCTGCCAGCCATTGGCTGCCATCGGGTGCGTGCAGCAGCCAGGCGATCTGCCCGGCCGGCACCGGATCCCGGGCATCGTCGGCACTCCATTGCGCCATCCCGCCATTGCGGCTGATCCGCACCAACCCTCCCCGGTGCGCCACCCACAGGCGTCGCTGCAGGTCTTCGGCAATCGCGACCGGCTTGATGTTGCGTACATGTTCCAGAACCGCGGGATCGAGTTCGGCGATCTGTCCCTGCGTGTCCATGTGCTCGATCATGCCGCCCATGCTGCCCAGCCAGATGCCGCCATCCCCGGCCTTGCCCAGTGCGCGGTACATCGCACCATGCAGGCCATCTTCGGCGCCCCGGAACTCTGCCAGCTGGCGCCAATCCGAACGCAGGTAGCCCAACCCCCGGCCCTGCACCGGCGCCCACAGCGCCGTGCCGCGTTCCAGCAGCAGGCTGCTGATCGCCCGCGGGATCTCCGGCCCTCCCAGCGGCACCGGTATCGGCGGCGTGCTGCCCTGCTGATGCCACAGCCCCCGCTGGCTGCCGATCCAGTGCTCGCCATTGCGGTCGGTGACGATCGCCAGCATGGCATTGGGGCGCTGGAACATCGGTGACCACGCCGGTTGCGACCACTGCCCGTGCTGCTGGCACCAGATCCCCTGCGCGCTGCCAACCCACAACCCGTCCTGCTGGCGGGTCAGCGAATAGATCATCGTCGGCCCGTCCGCCTCGGGCAGGGCAACCGTGACGAAATGTTCCCCCTGCAGCCGGGCCAGACCCGCCGTGGTGCCTGCCCACAGCACACCCTGGGCATCCACCGCCAGCGCCAGTACCGTGTCCGATGGCAGCCCGTCTTGCTTGTCGAAATGGCGCTGCCCGCCGTCGGCAGCAATCCGGGTCAGGCCGCCACCGAAAGTCCCCAGCCAGACCGCGCCTGCCTGCTGCGCCATCGCCCACACATCGTCGCTGGCCAATGCCGGGTGGGTGGCCTTGCGATAGCGGGTGAAATGCTGGCGCCGTGCATCCAGCACGCTGACGCCCTCGCCTTCCACCGCCACCCAGATGCGATCCCGGGCATCCACCAGCAAGGCCTGCACATTGTTGCCGGGCAGGCCGTCGGCCTGTTCGGGATCATGCCGCCACACCCGCATGCCCACGCCATCGTGCCGGGCCAGGCCATCGGCCGTACCGACCCACAGATAGCCGTCGCGATCACGCGCCAGGGCCTTGATGTCGGTGGATGGCAAGCCTTGGCTGGTGCCGATGATGCGCAACCGGGGCCGCTCCGGCACGCCTGCCCAGGCGCAGGCCCAGACACAGCTGCAGACCAGCCACAACAGCAATACCGCCCGGTGTCGCGTCATCTTCTTCCCCCTTCCCCGCCACCGATGCTGGCAACGCATCGTTGCAGTTGCAAGTTCCCCGTTTGCAAGGATCGGCGCCTAGAATCCCGGCATGCCTCGTCACCTGCCCTTGCAGCTCCTCGTGTCCGTCCTGCCGTTGCTGCTGCTGCGGCCGGGAATGGCGGCGCAGCCATTGCAGGCAACGACGGCGCAGCCATTGCAGGCAACGACGGCGCAGCCGCTGCGCTACGTGTTCGATCCGGTGCATACGCGGGTGATGTTCAGTATCGATCACGCCGGCTTCTCGCGCGCGATCGGTACGGTGTCGGGGGCGCGCGGGCAATTGTTGTTCGATCTCGACAACTGGCAAGGTACCCGCATGGACGTCACCGTGCCGATGCGGCAGCTGGACATGGGGGATGCCGACTGGACGACCTCGGTGCTGGCACCGCGCTTTCTGGATACCAGGCATTACCCGGAGGCACGCTGGGTGGTGGAGCAACTGACGCGCGAGGACGACAACCACGGGCGCGCCTGCGGTACGCTGACCCTGCATGGTGTCACTCGCCCGCTGTGCATGGCGCTCACCCTCAATCGCGCCGCCCGCCACCCGCTGCCGCCGTTCCGCAAAACCCTGGGCTTTTCCGCCAGCACCACCCTCAAACGCAGCGACTTCGGCATGACCCATTGGCAATCGCTGGTGGGCGACCTCGTCGAACTGCGGATCGAAGCGGAGCTGTATCGCCAGGATGCAGGCCGTGCCGACAACGAGCCGAATCGCGATGACGACGTCACGCCGGCTTCACCCGCCGCCACCCACCCACCGGAACCCAAGACCCCATGATGCCGCTGAAGAACACCGCCACCCGCTGGGGAATCATCAGCCAGTTGCTGCATTGGCTGATGGCCATCCTGATCGTGGCCATGGCCTGGCTGGGCCTGACCATGGGCGATCTGCCCAACGGGCCCGACAAGATCGCCACCTACGCCCTGCACAAATCCCTGGGACTGAGCCTGCTGGCGCTGGTGGTGTTGCGCCTGCTCTGGCGTCTGCTGGCCGGCGCACCGGCGCATGTGGCCGGCACACCGCCGTGGCAGGTGAGGGTCGCCGCCGCCACCCATTTCATGCTGTACGTCCTGCTGTTCGCCCTGCCCTTGACCGGCTGGCTGCTGAACTCGGCAGCCGGTTTTCCGCTGCAATGGTTTGGCCTGATCAACCTGCCGGCGCTGGCCGGGCACGACGAGGCCCTGCACACGCTGGCCACCTCCGCCCACGAGTGGCTGTTCTGGCTGCTGGCAGCGCTGGTGCTGGCGCATGCCGGGGCCGCGCTGTTCCATCACCTCATCCAGGGCGACGCCACCCTTGCCCGCATGCTGCCGCGCGGCTGGCTGCGCACCCCCACGAAGCCGACCCAGGAGAATCCCGATGTCTAAGTCCTTGCTGCTCACCGCCCTGCTGGCACTGGCCGCGCCGGCACTGGCCGCCGACTACGTGCAAGCCCCCGGCTCGACCCTGGCGTTCGCCGGCAAGTACCAGGGCGAGGTCTTCACCGGTGCGTTCCCGGGCTTTGTCGCGCGCCTGCACTTCGACCCGCAGCAGCTGGGCGATGCCAGGCTCGACGTGGACATTCCGCTGGCCACCGCCACCACCAGCAATGACAGCTACCAGAGCGAGCTGCGTGGCAGCGGCTTCTTCGATGCCACAAAATTTCCCAGGGCGCGATTCGAAGCCAGCAAGTTCCGCGCGCTGGGCAACAACCGCTACGCCGCCGACGGCACCCTGAGCCTGCACGGCATCAGCAAGCCGGTGACCTTGACCTTCGACTGGACCGCGGGTGCGCAGCCCGTGCTGACCGGCCGCGCCAGCGTATCGCGGTTGGCCTTCGGCGTGGGTGGCGGGCAATGGGCGGACACCAAGCTCATCCCCGATGCCATCGCGGTCAGCACCAAGGTCAAGTGGCGGCCGGCGAAGTAAGCAGGAATTCGCGCAACCTGGCCTCTGCAAACGGCCAATCCAGCTCACTGCCGGTGGCGTCATCGCGCAACACCGGCACGCGCAGGCCGTAGCGCGCGTCCAGCGCGTCGTCATCATCGATGAACACGCTCTCGAACGCGGGCGCGCGCACGGCCGCCAGCACCGCCAGGGCCTGATCGCACAGATGGCAATGGTCACGCTGATAGAGAATGAGGGCCATACGCCTGCGTCACGTCCGGCCACGCCGGGGGCCATAGAATAGCCCTCCCCCACCTCGGCTTTCCCGGCATGGCAGTCTCCACCTTCGACCTCTACAAGATCGGCATCGGCCCCAGCTCCTCGCACACGGTCGGGCCGATGCGCGCCGCCGCGCGTTTCGTCAGCCACTGGCTGCAGGAAAACGAGGTGCTGGCGCGCACCGTGCGGATCCGCGCCGAAGTGTTCGGCTCGCTGGCGCTGACCGGACGCGGCCACGGCACCGACAAGGCGGTGCTGATGGGGCTGGAAGGCCACTGGCCGAACCAGATCGACCCCGACATCATCCCGGCGGCGCTGGAACGCATCCGCAGCAGCAAGAAAATCCTGCTGGGCGACAAGCGCGAGATCGCGTTCGACGAAAAACGCGACCTGGTGATGAACAAGCGCCAGAAGCTGCCGTTCCACACCAACGGCATGCGCTTCACCGCCTTCGATGCCGACGGCAATGAACTTGCCACCCGCGACTACTACTCGGTCGGCGGCGGCTTCGTGGTCAACCAGGACGAAGCCGCGGAAGACCGCATCGTGGCCGACACCACGCCGCTGCCGTATCCGTTCAACAGCGGTGCCGAGCTGCTGGCACAGTGCCAACGCAGCGGGCTGAGCATCGCGCAATTGATGTTCGAAAACGAAAAGGTCTGGCGCAGCGAGGACGAAATCCGCACCGGCCTGCGCGAGATCTGGCAGGCGATGCAAGCCTGCGTGGCGCGCGGGATTCGTGCCGAAGGCACCTTGCCCGGCGGCCTGCACGTCACCCGCCGCGCCCCGGCCCTGCACCACGAGCTGTCCATCCGCCCGGAAGCGGCGATGCGCGACCCGCTGACCGTGCTCGACTGGGTCAACCTGTACGCGCTGGCGGTGAACGAGGAGAACGCCGCCGGCGGCCGCGTGGTCACCGCGCCCACCAATGGCGCGGCCGGCATCCTGCCGGCCGTGGCGCACTACTACGAGCGCTTCTGCGCCAGCGAAAAAGACGCCGCTTCGCGCGAGACCGGCATTTTCACCTACCTGCTCACCGCCGCCGCGATCGGCATCCTGTACAAGGAAAACGCCAGCATCTCCGGGGCCGAGGTGGGCTGCCAGGGCGAAGTGGGCGTGGCCTGCTCGATGGCTGCCGCCGGCCTGACCGCGGCGCTGGGCGGTACGCCGGGACAGATCGAGAACGCCGCCGAGATCGGCATGGAGCACAACCTGGGCCTGACCTGCGACCCGATCGGCGGGCTGGTGCAGATCCCCTGCATCGAGCGCAACGCGATGGGCTCGGTGAAGGCCATCAACGCCAGCCGCATGGCCCTGCGCGGCGACGGCCAGCACAAGGTATCGCTGGACAAGGTCATCAAGACCATGCGCGACACCGGCCGCGACATGCAGGACAAGTACAAGGAAACCAGTCGCGGCGGGCTGGCGGTGAATGTCATCGAGTGCTGAGGCGCGGCAAGGCAGGCCGGTCTGACGCTGCAATTGCGTTAGTCGTTGGTGAATCCGGGTTAGTCTGGTCTCGAAGAACCGAGGGCCGCTTGATCGTGCATCCGTGCCACCACCTTGAACCACCGGCTTTCGGCGTGGCGTGCTGCCGGAGGCCGCCACCCGCGCAAGGCACCGTGGGGGACTGACCGCATGCAAGGTGCGCTGTCCAACGCTTCCCGGCTGGTTCTGCTGACGGCACTGTATTTCGGCAGTTCAGCGGTCGCCGTCCTGTTCCTGCGCACCCCCGCCGATGTCACCTTGTTCTGGCCAGCCGCCGGCATCGGCTACGCCATGGTGCTGCACTACGGGCTGCGCTATGCCATCGGCATCCTGATCGCGCAATGTCTGCTGCATTTGCTGCTGGTGCCCGCACCCTGGGCCTTCCTGCCGTTTTCGATCACCAGCAATGCGCTTGCCACCGTGGTCGCCTGCCACTACGTCAATACCCGCAAGCGGCCCCTGCAACTGCGCACGGAAGACGGCCTGCTGCTGTTGCGTGGTGCCATGTTGCTGTGCCTGATCAGCGCCAGCATCGGCAGCACCGGCATGGTCATCGCCGGCATGGTGCCGCTTGCCGACTTGCCGCGGGTGTCCCTGCAATGGGCACTGGGGGACTTGCTGGGCATCGCCGCCGTCACCCCCAGCGCGATGCTGCTGCTCACCCACAAGCAACTGCGCAGGATGAACCCCGACGCCACCTTGCTGCATTGGCGCGAGTTGCTGGTCTTGCTGGCCGCGGTCGGGCTGAGCTTGCTGGTGATCCTGCCGATCATGCGCAACGGCAGCTTGTACCCCTTGTCTGGCGTGATCCTGCCGGTGGTGGTACTGCTGTGGTCGGCGATCCGGTTTCCGCCGTTGTTCACCGCCCTGGCCTGCAGCGTGACCACGATGATCCTGGCGCTGGTTCTGGGGCTGGGGCTGGATGGCCTGCAGCGCCCGGAAACGCTGGCCGATACCAGTCTGATGATGGCCACGCTGGTGTTGATCTCCGTCATCCCGATCCTGCTGACCGCGTCCTATCACGAACGCAAGGTGGCGATGGCCGCCCTGCATCTGCGCGCCACCCGCGACCCGCTGACCGGCCTGCTGAATCGGGAAGCCTTCGAAGAGCAGGCACGGGCGCTGCTGGCGGGCGACACCGGGTTCTTGAGCTTGCTGTATGTCGATCTGGACAACTTCAAGCTGGTCAATGATGCCGCCAGCCATGCCGCCGGCAACGAAATGCTGCGCCATGTTGCCACCTTGCTGCGCAAGGAGTTCAGCGACGACAGCCTGCTGGCCCATGCCGGCGGTGATGAATTCATGGTGCTGGCCCGGCAGTCGGCGGCAGCGGCCACGCCCCCCGGACGCCGCCTGCTGGCGGCGATCGAGGACATGCGGGTGGCCTGGCAAGGCAGCAATCTGCGCACCACGGCCAGCATCGGCATCGTTGCGAGCGAATCGCCGCACGTCAGTTTCGACGAGCTGCTCTCGCAGGTGGATACCGCCTGCCACGAGGCCAAGGAACTGGGCGGCAATCGCCTGCTGGTGGCCGGCCTGAACGCGGAGCGGCTGGATACCCGCACCCGCTTGATGCAAAACGCACTGGACGTGCGCGAGGCACTGGATCAGCGCCGCTTCGCGCTGTGGTGCCAGTCGGTGGTGGATCTGCGCGCCGGTGCCGACGACCGTTCCCATTTCGAAGTGCTGCTGCGTTGGCACAACGGCGATGGCCAGCTGCGCCCGCCAGCCAACCTGATCGCTGCCGCCGAACGCTTCCGGCTGGGGCCGCGGCTGGATCGCTATGTGCTGAGCGCGGTGCTGGAGTGGCTGGAAGCGCATCCGCACGCCCTGCCCGCCATTCGGCAATGCAATCTGAACCTGGGGGCCGCCACGCTGGCGGATGATGAATTCGCCGATTTTCTTGCCTCCCGTCTGCAACGCAGCAGCCTGCGCCCCGCGCAACTGTGTCTGGAGATCACCGAAACCAGCGTGGTGCATGACCTGGGGCGCACCCGTCGCTTCATCCAGCGCATGCGTGAAATGGGCTGTCGCTTTGCGCTGGATGATTTCGGCACCGGGTTTTGTTCGTTCAGCTACCTGCGCGATCTGCAGGTGGATTACCTGAAAATCGACGGCAGCTTCGTGCGCGATGTCGACCAGTCACCCCTGTCCGAAGCGGTGGTGCGCTCGATCACCGAAATCGCCCATCTGCTGGGCATGCGCGCGGTGGCCGAACATGTGGAAAACGAAGCGCAGCTGGCCACGTTGCGGGCCTTGCGGGTGGATTACGCGCAAGGTTTCCTGTTTCAGCCGCCCATTCCCATCGACGCATTTTTTGCCCGCCCGGATGCGCCTGCGGAAAGTCCGGCGCAGGCCTGAATCCGCAACGCATCATCCAGCAAGCCCGCCGCCGTCACCCCCGCACCGGCACCCGGGCCCTGGATCACCAGGGGTTGTTCGGGATAGCGATCCGACCAGATCGCCACCTTGTTGTCGGTGCCGCCGCCACCGGCCAGCGCGTGGTCGGTGGGCAGGCTTTCCAGCCCCACCGTCGCCAACCCGCCGGCCTGCAACCGGGCCACGAAGCGCAGCTTCTCGCCACGCTTGTAACTTTCGGCAAACCGTTCGCGCAGGGGCGCATCCAGCTCCGGCAACGCCGCATCCAGCGCCGCGCGCGGCAAGGCTGCCAATGCGTCGGGCACCAGCGATTCCACCTGCACGCTGTCTTGTGCCAGCGCATGGCCGGAGGCCCGCGCCAGGATCAGCAATTTGCGGCGCACGTCCTCGCCGGACAGATCCTCGCGCGGATCGGGTTCGGTGAACCCGGCATCGCGCGCCTGCCGCACGAAACCGGAAAACGGCTGCATGCCGTCATAGTGGTTGAACAACCATGCCAGCGAACCGGACAGCACGCCGGCAATCGCGTGGATGCGGTCGCCGCCGGCCTGCAGGCCGCGCAAGGTGCGCAGCAGCGGCAGCCCCGCGCCCACGGTGGCGCTGTCGCCGTAGTGGCTGTTGCCGGCCGCACTGGCCGCGCGGATCGCCTGCCAACGCACCAGCTCGGTACCCTGCCCCAGCTTGCAAGCGGTGACCACATGGATGCCACGCGCCAGCCAGTGCGGGTGCCGGTCGGCCACTTCGGCCGAAGCGGTGGCGTCCAGCACGATGCGGGTGCCGTCGCCGGCCAGCGCCACATCCACCGCCTCCAGCGAGCTTGCCTGCGGCGCGTGCTGGAACAGGATGTCGGAAGTCGCCACCGGCAGGCCTTCGGGGTTGCCCAGCGCGAACCGCGAATTGGCCGCATGCACCAATTTGAGGCGCTGCCCCAAAGGCGTGCCGTGCCAGCCGGCCAGCCGCGCCCACACCGCGCTGCCCACGGTACCGGTGCCCAGCAGCGCCACCCGCGCCGGCGCCGTTGCCGGAGCCATCATTTCGACGCCTGCCCGCTGCAACACGCCGCCCGGGCCCGTGCCAGCCCGCCGCGCAGGTCGACCAGCAAATCGTCCACATGTTCGATGCCGATCGACAGCCGCAACAGGCCATCGGTGATGCCGGCCACCGCGCGCGCTTCGGCGCTCATCGCCGCATGGGTCATGGTGGCCGGATGCGCCACCAGGCTTTCCACCCCGCCCAGCGACTCGGCCAGGGTGAAGAACTGCAAGCCTTCGACGAAGGCGCGCACTGCCGCTTCACCGCCTGCCAGTTCGAAACTCAGCATCGCGCCGAACCCGTATTGCTGGCCTGCCGCCAGCACATGCCCCGGATGGCCGGGCAAGCCCGGGTAGTGCACCGCCTGCACGGCGGCATCGTCCGCCAGCAAGGCCGCAACCGCCCGTGCATTGTCCTGGTGCACGCGCAGCCGCGCATCCAGCGTGCGCAACCCGCGCAGGGTCAGGAAGCTGTCGAACGGCGAACCGGTCAGGCCCAGGCAATTGGCCCACCACAGCAGGTGCTGGTGCTGGTCGGCATCCCTGGCCACCACCGCGCCGCCCACCACGTCGCTGTGGCCATTGATGTACTTGGTGGTGGAATGCAGCACGAAATCGGCACCGAAATCCGCCAGCGGCCGTTGCAACGCCGGCGACAGGAAAGTGTTGTCGGCCACCACCAGCGCACCGGCTTGCCTTGCCGCCGGGATCACGCTGGCAAGGTCGGTGATGCGCAACAAGGGATTGGACGGAGTTTCGATCCACACCAGCTTCGGTTGCCGTGCCAATGCCGCGGTCAGCGCCTGCGCATCGGTGAAATCGCAGGTCACCAGTTCGAAGGCGCCCTTGTTCGCCAGTGCATTGAACAGCCGCCAGCTGCCGCCATAGCAATCGTGCGGCACCACCAGCACGTCGCCCGGTTGCAGCAGCGCATGCAGCAACAGCGTCACCGCGCCCATGCCGGTGGCCGTCACCACACCGCCGGCACCGCCTTCCAGATCGGCCAGTGCTTCCGCCAACAAATCCCGCGTGGGGTTGCCGCAGCGGGTGTAGTCATAGCTGCGCTTCTGGTTGAAGCCGGCAAAACTGAAGGTGGACGACAGCACCAGTGGCGGCGTCACCGCGCCGAAGGCGACATCGCGGTCGATGCCGGCGCGCACCGCGCGGGTGGCGGCACGGCGGGTGCCCTGCGGGGTGTCGCTGCTCATGCGGAAACTCCGGTGGAAACAGGGGTAGAAACAGGGGGGGAAACGGGAGATGCGGCAGCGCCGAACAGCTCGCCGGCCAGCAGCGCGTCGATGCGGTCGGTTTCCTTCAGGAACGCATCGTGCCCGTACGGCGAGCGCAGCACGCGCAGGCGGCCGCGTGCGCCAAGGCCTTCGAGCAACTCCACCGCATCGGCCATCGGCACCAGGCGGTCGCCTTCCACCGCGATCACCGACACCGGCACGCCGACCTGGGCAGGGTCGATGCGGTGCAGGTCGATGGATTCGGACAAGCGCAGCCAGGCGGTGGGCGACACCCGCGCCACGAACTTGGCACCAGCCGCATCCAGATAATCTTCCGCCGCCACCCGCACCTGGCCGTTGCAGATTTCCGGTGCGGCATCGAAACGCTCGGCGAACTCCTCCGGCGTGCGATAGCTCAGCATCGCGAACTGCCGCGCCAGCGACAGGCCCTGCTCATCGGCGCATTGCAGCCGCCCCAGTGCCACCGCCTTGCGTTGCAGCGCGCGCCACGCCGCCGCATACGGGTGCGGGCGATGCACGCCGCTGACCGCCACCAGCTTGCGCAAGCGCCGCGGATGCCGCACCGCCATTTGCAGGCCCACCAGCGCGCCGTAGGAATAGCCCACCCACGCCGCCAGCGCCTCGATGCCCAGCGCGTCCAGCAGCAACGCCACCGCATCGGCCTGGTCGGCGGTGTCGATCGGCACGTCCAGGCTGCCATCGGCGCCCACGTAGTCGAACGCGAGGATGCGCAGCTTCGCCGGGTCCAGCGTGCGGCCGGCATCCAGCAGGCCTTCGGCCCAGCCCGGCGCGGCGTCCAATACATTGGCCGCCACGTGGCGGTGCGCGGAAATGCCGCCGGCCACGAACACCACCGGCGCCGCGGCCGGCCCCACCAGTTCGTAGTTCAGGCGCACCTTGCGGGTGCCGGCGTGGCGGCTGGCCAGCACCGCGTCGAGGCTGCCACGGCGGGCATCGCCGGTGTCCGCCGCCACCGCACGCATCGCGGTCGTCGCCCGGGGGAGGGGAAGGCGGGGGGGATCGGTGCGTTCGGCAAGGTTCACGGCGGACTCCGGCGATGGACAGCCCATCGGAGTCGTGCGGGGATGCGGGAAGACCGAACGCGTCGGCGTCGCGAACCGCGGCAAGCGGCTTCGCAACCATCTTCCGGCAGACGCTTCAGGTCCCCGCAGGATTTGGCACCTCGCCAACGCGCATGTGCGCGCCGTCTGGTTGCCCCGGCATCAAAGGGCCTGTCCCTCCGCCGGTCTCGATGGATGCGCGCAGTGTGGACATGCCCTGCAGTTATGTCAATCGCTTCATCCGGATAAAGCGATTCAGATAACGAAACGTCATATGCGCGGGGTTCGGCATACTGCGTTCATGCGCAAGCGCCTTGCCCTGCCGTCTTTCGGCTTGTTCACCCTGACCGTGATGCTGGCGGCAGCCCCTGTTGCGGTGGTTGCTGAAACCGACTCAACGCTGGTCCAGCTGCGTCTGGAAGCCACCACCGGTGGCTATCTGGCCTGGGCCGACAACCGTGTGGCCGGGCCCATTGAAGTGCGCTTGAGCAGCCTTGCCACGCCGCCGCCGGCCAGCGAGCCAGCCTTGCCCGCACGCGCCAGCGTGGCCGCCGGTGACAGCAGTTTGCTGGCGTTTTTGCCCACCGCCGCCGGTCGCAGTGGTCGCTTGTCGCTGCGACTGACCGCCACCCCCGGCAGCTCCAATGCGCGGCCGCAGGATGTGCTGTATCTGCGCCCGCTGGCGCAGGCCGACGCACCGGTCGAGCAAGGCTTCGAGGGCGCGTTCAGCCATCAAGACCTTGAGAACCGCTATGCGCTGGATTTCGCCGTGCCCACCGGCACGCCGGTGCTGGCCGCCCGCGGCGGCACCGTGATGCAGGTGCAAGTAGGCTTCACCGGCAGCGGCTTGGATTACGCGCAAGAGGCCAGCCGCGCCAATTTCATCCGCATCCTGCACGACGACGGCAGCATGGCCCTGTACGCGCACTTGGCCGAACACGGCGCGCTGGTGCACCCCGGCCAGCGCGTGGACACCGGCCAGCGCATCGGTCTGTCCGGCAACACCGGCTACAGCACCGCCCCGCATCTGCATTTCGCAGTGCAGGTCAACCGCGGCGGGCAGCTGACGGCCATCCCGTTTCGGCTGGCGGCGCGCTGAGCGCAATGATGTCTGCCCGCATTGCCATTGAACGCCATGCTATTGACTCGGCTCGGGATAGGCCTTGTCCAACGCCTCCGCCTTGTCACGCAAGCCCAGACCGCGATAAGCCTCCACCAGCAGCCTGGCAGCGGCACGAGTGGCGGGATGGCCGGGACGTTTGGCCTTCAGCGTTGCCAATGCCGACTCCAGTCTCTCCTGCGCCACCTTGAAATTGCCCAGCTTCAATTCGGCCCGCGCCGAGTTGGCAACAATGATCGGGTAATTCGGGTGTTCTCGCCCCATCGCATCAGGCGCCAACCGCAACGTTTCATCCCACACTTGCCTGGCTTCCCGCACCCTGTCGGCTTCGAGCAAGGCCATTGCCTTGATGTTGCGTGCCGCTACCGAGTCGCGCCCAGGCATCTTTCCTTCCAGCGCAATGGCCTCGTTGGCCGTTGCAATGGCCGCATCATGCTGGCCTGTTTTTTGCTGTGCCGTGGCCAACACCACCCGGGTGGCTTGCGCCGAGCCGATTGCACCTTCACCGCGGGCCTTGAAACCCGCCAGCGCGCGTTGCAGCAGGGGTATCGCATCCTCGATCCGGCCCAGCGTGACATAGGCGGAAGCCAGTTGCGTGGCACTGCTCAGTGCCAGCGGGTGCCCTGCCCCGTACACCGTCACTCGTTTTGCATAAACCTCCTCGTACAGCTTGACGGCTTCCTCCAGCCGACCTTGGCGATGCAGGTTCTGGCCCAGTGCTTTCTTTGTGTACAAGGCCTGCGGATGATCGGCACCCAACCGCCGTGTTTCATCGGCAAGCACGCCCCGCAACAGATGTTCGGCTTCGCTGAAACCGCCGTTGTTGTTCAGGGCATAGGCAAGGTTGTGGCGCAGCGTCTCGCTCAGATCATCTGCATTGGGAAGACTTGGCAGCACCGGGTCGGCAAGCAGTTGGCGATCCAGTGCGATCGCCTCCTCCATCTTGCCGGTCTCCTCCAATGCCTGCGCCTGCAACATCCGGGTACGCAGGCGCAATTCAGGTACCCACGCGCCGTGCATGGACACGAGCTGCGCATCCAGTTGGTGTGTCTGGGCAAGTGCCTCACTGGCATCGCCGCGCCGGGATGCGGCTTCGGCACGCGCATAGCGAACATTCATTGCCTCCTTGCTGGTCTTCCCGAAACCGGCATCCAGCAGGGATTGCGCACGATCCAGCATCGGCAGCGCCTTGTCGCTGTCACCCAGTGCGCTCCAGGTTCGCGCCAGCAGCAGTGCGACCTGACCATCGGTGCGCGCCGATGTCCTGCCACTGTCGAGCGTCTGCTTGGCGCGGCCCAGGACCTCATGCAGCGGCATGTCGGGCGAACCGCCCGCATCGGGGTCGGCCTCGGTCAACATGCGCTCGACGAAGCCGTTCACCGCGCCCAGTTCATCCGCCCGCGCCTGCGCCTCCGCCAGTGCCGCGCGGGCACGCTGCGCCGCCAGGGTACTGACGATCGTGGCACTGACCAGTGCCACGAACACCACCGCCATCGCCACGCTCAAGGCGCGGTTGCGGCGAATGAATCGCCCGCTGCGGTAGCGCCAGCTGGGCGCACGCGCGCGGATCGGGCGGGATTCGAGGATGGCTTCAAGGTCATCGGCAAACGCGGCCGCGGTGTCATAGCGTTGCGCCGGCTCGCTGGCCAGCGCCTTCATCACCACCAGATTGATGTCGCCGCGCGCCTGCCGGTTGACCTTCTCCAGCGGCTCGGGGTTGCCGTGCCGCACGATGTCCAGGGCATCGAACAGGGTTGCGGTGGACAGGCGCGGATGCGGCAGCTGGCCGGACAGCACTTGATAGCCCATCGCCCCCAGCGCATACACGTCGCTGCGCGCATCCACGTCGCGCGCGTTGCCGGCCAACTGCTCCGGGCTCATGTACGGCAGGGTGCCCATCACCTGCCCGGCCTGGGTCATCTGCCCGCCGTCGTCGCCATGCAGGCGGGCGATGCCGAAATCGAGGATCTTCGGCTGGCCGTGTTCATCCACCAGCACATTGGAGGGCTTGAGGTCGCGATGCACGATGCCGCGCCGATGCGCGTAATCCACCGCCCGCGCCAATTTGGCCAACAGCGCGATGCGGGTGCGCAGATCGGGCTTGTCGCGTTGCAGATAGCCGTGCAAGTCGGGCCCGCGCACCACTTCCAGCGCGAACCAGGGCGAGCGCAGCCCGCCCACGTCGTCTTCGCCGGCCGCGTACAGGCGCACGATGCCGGGGTGCTCCAGCTGGCCCAGCAGGTCGATTTCGCGATGGAAGCGCTCCAGCGCCGTGCGCGACAGCCCGCGCATCACCTTCAGGGCCACTTCGCGCGGGGGATGGTGCTCGCGGGCCAGATAAACCCGCCCCATCGCGCCCTCGCCCAGCAGACCCAGCACCCGGTACGGGCCGATCATCCCCGGCAAGCTGGCCGCCACCTGTTGTTCTTCGTCCAGCGCGTGCGTGGGCGTTTCGTCCATCCTGCCATGTCCCCCTGCTGCCAACCGCCACCCGCGGCCGCATGACTTCGGGCATCCTGCCGCGGCCGGTATAATTCCGCAATGTCAGACATCGCTTCCGAAGCCGCGCGCCGCCGCACCTTCGCCATCATCTCCCACCCCGACGCCGGCAAGACCACGCTCACCGAGAAGCTGCTGCTGTTCGGGGGCGCGATCCAGATGGCCGGTTCGGTGAAGGGCCGCAAGGCCGCCCGCCACGCGACATCCGACTGGATGGCGCTGGAGAAGGAGCGCGGCATTTCCGTGACCAGCTCGGTGATGCAGTTTCCCTACGAGGGCCGCATCGTCAACCTGCTGGACACCCCCGGCCATGCCGACTTCGGTGAGGACACCTACCGCGTGCTCACTGCGGTGGACTCGGCGCTGATGGTGATCGACGTCGCCAAGGGCGTGGAGGAACGCACCGTCAAGCTGATGGAGGTGTGCCGCCTGCGCGACACCCCCATCATGACCTTCGTCAACAAGCTCGACCGCGAGGGCAAGGATCCGATCGAGCTGCTGGACGAGATCGAATCGGTGCTGGGCATCCAGTGCGCGCCGGTGACCTGGCCGATCGGCATGGGCAAGCGCCTGAAGGGCGTGGTGCACCTGCTCAGCGGCGAAGTGCATCTGTACGAATCCGGGCGCAACTTCACCCGCCAGGACTCCACCATCTTCCCGTCGCTGGACGATCCGCGCGTGGCGGCCGCCATCGGCGCGGCCATGCTGGCCGAAGTGCGCGAGCAGCTGGAGCTGGTACAGGGCGCCTCGCATCCGTTCGACCACGCCGAATACCTGGCCGGCAAGCAGTCGCCGGTGTTCTTCGGTTCCGGCGTCAACAACTTCGGTGTGCAGCCGCTGCTGGATTTCTTCGTCCAGCACGCACCCGCGCCCGGCACCCGCGCCACCACCGGCCGCGACGTGGCGGCTTCGGAAAACAAGCTCACCGGCTTCGTGTTCAAGATCCAGGCCAACATGGACCCGATGCACCGCGACCGCGTCGCCTTCATGCGGGTGTGCTCCGGCAAGTTCAGCGCCGGCATGAAGGCGTTCCACGTGCGCAGCGGCAAGGACGTCAAGCTGGCCAATGCGTTGACCTTCATGGCCAGCGACCGCGAGATCGCCGAAAGCGCCTATCCGGGCGATGTCATCGGCATCCACAACCACGGCACCATTTCCATCGGCGACACCTTCACCGAGGGCGAGAAACTCACCTTCACCGGCATTCCCAGTTTCGCACCGGAACTGTTCCGGCGCGCGCGCCTGCGTGACCCGCTCAAGCTCAAGCAGTTGCAGAAGGGCCTGGCGCAATTGTCGGAAGAAGGCGCCACCCAGTTCTTCAAGCCGCTGCTGAGCAACGATTTGATCCTCGGCGCGGTGGGCGTGCTGCAGTTCGACGTGGCCGCCTATCGGCTGAAAGACGAATACGGGGTGGAAGCCATCTTCGAGCCGGTGCAGGTGGCCACCGCGCGCTGGATCCGCTGCGATGACGACAAGACGCTGGAAGAGTTCCGCGACAAGCACGCGCTGAACCTGGCGTTGGATGCCGCCGGTGCGCTGGTCTACCTGGCCCCCAGCCGGGTCAACCTGCAACTGGCGCAGGAACGCGCGCCAAAGGTGGAATTCCACGCCACCCGGGAAATTGCGCAGTCGGCGGCCTAGCTATCAGCGGCCTAGTTACGAGGCGATGTAACGCTGCAACTGGTCGATGTCCTGCCGCTGCATCTCGATCACGGCCTTCACCAGGTCGCCGATCGACAACACCCCGATCACGGTGTCGCCCTCCAGTACCGGCAGGTGGCGGATGCGGCTGTCGGTGACCAGCTGCATGCAGTGCTCGGTGCTGTCGCCGGGGGCCACCGTGCGTACCTGCGCGGTCATGATGTCGCGCACCGGGGTTTCCCGCGACGAGCGGCCTTTCAGCACGATCTTGCGGGCGTAATCGCGTTCGGAAAGGATGCCCACCAGGTGCGGGCCTTCCATCACCAGCAATGCCCCCACGCCGCGCTCGCCCATCAGGCGGATGGCGTCGTACACCGGTGCATCCGGGCCGATGGCAATGATCTCGGCGGACTTGGTTTCCAGCAGCTGACGCACTGTGCGCATGGCCGTTTCCTCGCGGTTGGAAATGCTGGCCCGAGCATACTTCCGATTGCGTCCGCCCGCATCTTGCCGGTGCAACGCAAGCCGGCGCCGCAGGCCTGCACCTCAATCCAGCGTGCGCAGATAGACCACGCCGCCCATGCCGCCCATCTGCCGTTGGATCGCCTGCGCCCGACCTTGCACGAAGGCACCGGGATGCGCGGCACTGTAGCGTTTCGGGCTGGGCAGCACCGCCGCCAGCCGTGCCGCCTCGGCGGGGGTCAAGCCGGCGGCATCCTTGCCGAAAAACCCGCGTGCCGCCGCCTGCGCGCCATACACGCCATCGCCGAATTCGGCGATGTTGACGTACAGCTCCAGGATGCGCCGCTTCGGCCACAGCGCTTCGATCAAGGCCGTGTACCAGACTTCCAGCCCCTTGCGCAGCCAGCGGGTGGGCCCGCTGCCCTGCCACAGGAACAGATTTTTCGCGGTTTGCTGGCTGATGGTGCTGGCCCCGCGCAGGCGTCGCACCGGCGTGCCCCGCTTCTCGGCCCGCGCGATCATCTTCTCGTTGTGCGCCTGCGCCTTTTCGATGGCGGCAAAATCGAACCCGTGGTGGGTGGCGAAATTCTGGTCTTCCGACGCCACCACCGCCAACGCCAGATTGGGTGAAATCCGGCGCAAGCTGCGAAATTCATACTGGATCTGGAAGCCGGGGTTGCCGGCCACGGCCGCATCCAGCCAGCGCGCCAGCATGAACGGGGAGCCGACCGGATCGACAAACCGCAACACCAGCACCTGCAGCACACTGCCCACCACGAACAGCACCGGCAACTTCCACCACCAGCCACGCAGCCGGCCACGCCATCGGGCCGCACTCATGCGCCCACGCCTTGCGTTTGCCAACCGTACACCCCATCTCCTGGCATTGCCTATCCCCTCTCCTGCACGCTGCCATTATCGGTGTCGGCACTCTTCACGGTAAGCCCATGTCACAGCCCACGGCACACCCCCGCGACACCCAACTGCGTTTCCTGCTGCCGGCCGCCGGTGTGCGCGGCGTGGCCGTGCAACTGGCGTCCAGCTGGCAGACCATTGCCGGCCGCAGCCACTACCCCGACGCTGCAGCCACCTTGCTGGGCGAAGCCTGCGCCGCCGCCGCCCTGTTCACCGGGCACGCCAAGGTCGATGGCCGGCTGTCGGTGCAGCTGCGCAGCAACGGCCCGATCAGCACCCTGTTTGCCGAATGCACCGCCGCCGGCACCTTGCGCGGCATCGTGCGCCTGCGCGAGGATGCCGCCGCGCCGGCGGCGGATCTGCGTGCGCTGGGGGCCGATGCAGTGCTGGCAATCACCATTGAAAACCCCGCGCTGGGCAACGCCGAGCCGATGCGCTACCAGGGCCTGGTGGCGTTGCAATCGGAGCGGCTGGACCAGGCCTTCGAGGACTATTTCCGGCAATCCGAACAGCTTCCCACCCGCCTGTTGCTGGCCTGCAATGGCCAGCGCGCGGTCGGCCTGCTGCTGCAGAAACTGCCCGGCGCGGAGGGCGACGAGGACGGCTTCCGTCGCACCAGCGCGCTGTTCGATACCCTCGGCCGCGACGAGCTGCTGGCATTGCCTGCGACCGAAGTCATCCACCGCCTGTTCCACGAGGAAAGCCCGCAATTGCTGGGTGAAAAGCCGCTGGATTTCGCTTGCTCCTGTTCCCGGGAGCGGGTGGAAGCAATGCTGGTCTCGCTGGGTCGCGAGGAGGCCGACGCCGCCGTGCACGCCGGCAACGGCCACGCATCGGTCGTGTGCGAATTCTGTGGCCAGGGCTACCAGTTCGATGCGGCGCACATTTCCCGCCTGTTCACGCTGGCAGGCAGTGCACATTCGCCGGCAGCCAGCGTACAGTGAGGCCGTTGCGCATCGGCTCGGCCATTCACTGTATTGTTAAAGAAACATAAATCCACTAGGATGAATACCCCGCGTCTGCGGGAACTTCACTCGAGAGTTGGCTGTCGTACACGCATCCATGACCCTGCGCCTGCTGCCCATTGCTGCTGCCGTCTTTGCCCTGGCGTTTGCCAGCGGCAACGTGCATGCGCAAAACAAGGCAGGCAAGCGCAGCGACCCCAAGATGGTGCCGATCCTGAACAAGGACAGCTTGAAGCTGGAGGCCGTGCTGATGCTGGAGCCTGCCACCAGCAACAGCGGCACGGGTGCCCGCTGGCGGTTCGGCAATACCACGCTGGAGGCCACCTATGGCCTGCAAACGGGCGACTCCCTCGCCCTGCTGTGTGACCGTCGCGGCGGCATGGCCCCGGCCATCGGCCAGCTGGCCAGCAACTGCGTGCTGGCCTCGCTGGAAGACAAACCCGGCAACATCAGCCGGCATGCCAGCGCTGGCGTTGCCATGGCAAAAGATGGCGCAAGACTCAGCTTGAGTGCCGGCAAGGGGCGGGATCTCCTGCCGGCATGGCTGGCCCCTGGCCAGCTGGGCGGCGCGCGGTATTCCCAGAATGATTTCTCGCTGTTCGCGGCAAAGAGCGTGGGCGCCGAAGGCTTCGTCAGCGTGGGTGGCACCGTGGCCCGCGCCCGTCTGGTGCCGGCGGCCGACGTGCCGCAAATCGCCGACCAGTGGAATACCCGCAGCCTGAGCGTTGGCGGCGGCTATGGCAACTTCGGCGCGAACATCGTTGGCCGGGTGGTCAACGTGCCGGGCGAAAGCGCCGTCTGGAAAGGCTTGGGGCTGGGCTTGACCTGGCGCACCCCGTGGAATGGCCAACTCAGCGTCGGCGCCGACAACGTGGTGACCCGCGGCAAGAACCCGTTCTCGCTCAAAGGTGATCAGGGCGACGAAGGCACCGTGCCCTACGTCCGCTACCAGCAGGATCTTTGATCCCGGCGCGGCACTTGCAGTGTCTGCCAATGAAAGGCCGCATCCTGGGTGCGGCCTTCGTGTTTCCAGGTACCCCGCCGGACAAGACCCGTCACGGCAGGCTCAACCGCGCATCGCCCGAAAACGTCTGGATCCGGATATCCCCCTTGCCCGCACCGTAGCGCACCCGGTAACTGGAACCCGGCCCGAACTCTTCCTTGCGTACCTTCGCCCCGGGCGCGCTCAACGTGCCGCTGAAGCTTTCGCCGGCCACCTGCGCCGACAGGTTGGCCGGCAGTTTCAGGCTCAAATCGCCACTGACGCTTTCCATCCGCACCTCGCCGTCTTCGGCCAATGCCAGCTCCAGTGCCATGTCCCCGGACACCGAGTTGGCGGACAGTTTGCGCACCGCGCTGCCCAACGTGTTCAGCCGGATGTCACCGGACACGGTTTCCAGCGCGATTTCGCCATTCAAGCGGCCCTGGGTGATCAGATCGCCGCTGACGGTTTCCACCCGCAGGCGCGGGCTGTTGATCGCCAGCCTGACATCGCCACTGATGGAACCGATCTTGCCGCGCGCAGGCGCACCGTTGGCGGTGATGTCGCCACTGACCGATTGCAGCTCCAGCTCGCGCGAGGCCACGCCACTGACATTGATGTCGGCCGACACCGTGTTCACCTCCAGATCGGCCAGCAGCGGCACTTGCAGCAGCAGCCGGCTGGGTTCGGCAGTACGACCGCGGGCGGGGTACTGCACCTTGATCCGCAGCACCCGCGCATCGCCTTCCACCGACAGTTTTTCCACCCCGTCTCCCAGGCTGCCGGTCAGCTGCACTTCCGGGCGGTTCCAGGCCACCACTTCCACCTTGCCCTTCACGTTGTCCACTTCCACCCGCCCTCGCGGATCCAGCGGGCGGGTCTGGTTGATGGGGGTTGCCGCGAATGCCGGCAGCGCGCTCACCGCCGCCAGCAGCACCATTCCCTTGATCGTGTTTTGCATGATTCTGGCTCCTGTCAGGCAAACAGCGCGCGGCGTGACAGCGCGAGTTTGCGGGCGTAGATCTGTCGCAATTGTCCAAGCAGCAAGGGCGAGTCCGGGTTCTTGCGCAATGCCTCGCGCACTTGCTGCGCGCCTTGATCCAGCGCCTGCAACCCCGGTTGCCAGTTGGCGGGCGCGGCGTGGGGTTCCAGCTCGCGCAGGGCCGCCTGGTAATGCCGGGTCAGCAGCTGGGCCTGCGGTGGCAGGGCTGCCACCGCCGCATCCGGCGGCGACGGCACCGCCACGGGGCGCGCGTGATGCGGGCCCGGCTGCCCGGCCAGACCCAGCATCAGCAGCAAGGACGCCGCCAGCGCCCACGGCCAGGTGCGCCATCCCGACACCGGCCGCGCCGGCTGCGCTGCCAGGCGACTGGCGATGCCCGGCCACAAGTCGCGCGCAGGCGCGACCTCCCGCTGCAGGGCGCGCAACGCAAGCCGCAGCTGCGCATCCCCCTTGTGTGTGTACTGATTCATGCCCTGATTCATGTCATGTCGTCTCCCATGCGTGTGCGCAGCAAGCCGCGTGCACGATGCAATTGCGCTTTCGAACTACCCACCGCCATGCCCAGTTCCCGGGCAATCTCCTCGTGCTTCCAGCCCTCGACGTCGTGCAGGACCAGCACCGCCCGTGCGCGCGGCGGCAACGTGGCCACCGCCTGCTCCAGATCCCGGCCCAACATGGCATGGCTGGCGGTGTCCAGCGCGGCCGCCGTTTCCAGCGCTTCGTCGTCTTCATGCCAGGGCCTGCTGCGCCGCGTCCGCAACTCCATCAACGCGGTGTTGACCGCCAACCGATGCAGCCAGGTCGACACCGCACTCTCGAAGCGGAAAGTCGGCAACGCCTGCCAGGCGCGGACAAAGGCCTCCTGCGTCAGATCCTCCGCCCGCGCACCGGCCTGCCCCACCAGCCGCACGATCACCCCGTGCACGCGCCGGTGATGGCGGCGATAGATCTGCTCGAACGCCCCCACATCCGCCGCCGCGGCCCGGCGCGCCAGGCCAGCATCGACGTCGTGGTCTGCAACTTCGTCGGACATGGGCAGTTGCGGCAGGGGGGAGATCAGCATCATGCAGGCTGGGATGCAGGAATGCGCGGAAAGGTTGCAGTGCTTGTCCCGACTGATGGCCGTCCCAACGAAAACGGCGACCTTGCGGTCGCCGTTCTTGTTTCAACCCTGTGCGCCCGACTTACTTCGCCAGCCGCTTGGCGATGGCTGCACCCAGATCGCCCGGGCTGCGCACGGTGGTGATGCCGGCCTTTTCCATCGCCGCGAACTTGCCTTCGGCGGTACCCGACCCGCCGGAAGCGATTGCACCGGCGTGGCCCATGCGCTTGCCCTTCGGCGCCGACGCACCGGCGATGAAACCCACCACCGGCTTGGTGACGTGCTTGGCAATGAACTCGGCAGCTTCTTCTTCGGCGCTGCCGCCGATTTCACCGACCATGATGATGCCTTCGGTCTGCGGATCGTTCTGGAACAGCTTCAGCGCGTCGATGAAGTTGGTGCCGTTGATCGGGTCGCCGCCGATGCCGATGCAGGTGCTCTGGCCCAGGCCCACGTCGGTGGTCTGCTTGACCGCTTCGTAGGTCAGCGTGCCGCTGCGCGAGACGATGCCCACCTTGCCCGGCAGGTGGATGTGGCCGGGCATGATGCCGATCTTGCATTCGCCGGGGGTGATCACGCCGGGGCAGTTGGGGCCCACCAGCACCACGTCGGGATGGCCCTTCAGCACGTTCTTCACGCGCAGCATGTCCAGCACCGGGATGCCTTCGGTGATGCAGACGATGACCTTGATGCCGGCCGCAGCCGCTTCCAGGATGGCGTCGGCCGCGAACGGCGGCGGCACGTAGATCACCGACGCATCGGCGCCGGTGGCGGCCACGGCTTCGGCCACGGTGTTGAACACCGGCAGGCCGATGTGGGTGGTGCCGCCCTTGCCGGGGGTGACGCCGCCGACGACCTGGGTGCCGTAATCCAGCATCTGCTGGGCGTGGAAGGTGCCCTGCGAGCCGGTGAAGCCTTGCACGATGACCTTGGTGTTCTTGTTGATCAAAACGGACATGGGTGATGCTCCTTACTTGCCGGCGACGGCCGCAACCGCCTTCTTCGCGCCGTCGTTGATGTCGTCGGCCGGAATGATGGCCAGCCCGGAGTTCTTCAGCAGGTCCTTGCCCGCTTCGACATTGGTGCCTTCCAGACGCACGATGACCGGGATCTTGACGCCCACGTCCTTGACCGCGGCGATGATGCCCTCGGCGATCATGTCGCAACGGACGATGCCGCCGAAGATGTTGACGAAAATGGCCTTCACCTTGTCGCTGGACAGGATCAGCTTGAACGCTTCGGTCACGCGCTCCTTGTTGGCACCGCCGCCGACGTCCAGGAAGTTCGCGGGCGCACCGCCTTCCAGCTTGATCACGTCCATGGTGGCCATCGCCAGGCCGGCACCGTTGACCATGCAGCCGATGTTGCCGTCCATGGTCACGTAGTTCAGGTCGTACTGGCTGGCGCGCACTTCGGTTTCGTCTTCCTGGCGGATGTCGCGCATCGCGGTCAGGTCGGGGTGGCGGAAGCTGGCGTTGTCGTCGGAATTGATCTTGCCGTCCAGCACCGCCAGGTTGCCGTCGGCGAGGATCGCCAGCGGGTTCAATTCCACCAGCGCCAGATCCTTGTCGTTGAACAGCTTGAACAGGCCCAGCATGATCTTGGTGAGCTGGCCCACCTGCTTGGCATTCAGGCCCAGCGCGAAGCCCAGGTTGCGGCATTCGAACGGCTGCAGGCCCTGCACGTAGTTCACGTGCAGGGTCTTGATGGCCTCGGGCTTCTCGTGCGCCACCTGCTCGATGTCCATGCCGCCTTCCGCCGACGCGATGAAGGTGACGGAACGGGTATCGCGATCCACCAGCACCGACAGGTACAGCTCCTTGGCGATGTCGGTGCCTTCGCAAACCAGCACCGAATCCACCGGCAGCTCGACGCCAGCGGTCTGGTAGGTGGCCATCTTCGTGCCCAGCATGCCCTTGGCGTGCTCGCGCACTTCATCCAGCGTCTTCGCCAACTTCACGCCACCGGCCTTGCCGCGGCCGCCGGCATGGATCTGCGCCTTGATGACCCACAGGCCACCGGGAATGGTCTTGGCCGCTTCGACGGCCTCCTCCGGCGTGCGCGCAACGCGCCCGGTGGGAACTGCGATGCCGTATTCGGCAAACAACTGCTTGGCCTGATATTCGTGGAAATTCATGGATCACCGGGGAGAGGACGGCGGGGAGAGGACGGACGCTCCGCGCCGCCGGTTTTTCCGGCCCGGCGCGGGCGGACGCCCATTTTAGCGTGTTGCGGCGCGTCATGCGTTGTCCCGTCTTCCGGATCTTGCATACTCGGGGAATGCTGCCCGCCGCCGCCCCTGACCCGCATTCCCTGCAACAGGCGATTCGTCGCGAGCTGTACTCCTTCACCCTGTATCGCCTGCTGGAAGCGGCCCTGCTGTGCCTGACCGTGTTCGCGCCGGTGGGGCTGATCTTCGGCGAACCGCTGCACCCGCATGTGGCGGCCATCGTGGCCGTGCTGTACCTGTTGGCCGCCGTCTCGCTGTTCGTCAGCGGTCGCCACGGCCGGATCAACACGCAAGTGCTGCTGGGCGTCGGCATCGACATCGTGGCCAGCACCCTGGCCACGTACGCCTTGCCCGGGGTGGCCTCCGGCATCGCCATGATGCTGCTGTTCAACGTCGGCGCGGCCGCCTTGTTCCTGCCCCTGCGCAAGGGCCTGATGCTGGCCACCATCGCCAGTCTGGCGCTGGGCGTGCAACTGCTGTGGAGCTATTTCTCGAACGAAATCATCGACCGGCCGCTGATCGAAATCCCCATGTTCGCGCTCAGCTATCTGGCCATCGCCACCCTCACCAGCCTGCTGGGCCAGCAACTGCGTGCCACCGAAGCACTGGCCGAGCACCGCGGCAGCCAGGCTGCCAACCTGGCCGAAGTCAACGAGCTGATCATCCGCCGCATGCGCACCGGCGTGCTGCTGGTGGACGGGGACGGCGAAATCCGGCTGGCCAACGAAGCCGCGCTGCTGCATCTGGGCGCCGCGGGCGAAGGCCGGCGCATGCTGGCCACGGCCGCCCCGGCCCTGTACACCCGCCTGCGGCTGTGGGAGCGCAGCGGCCAGCAGGACACCACGCCACTGGCGCTGGCGCAGGATCTGCCGGAAATCCTGCCGCGCTTCGCCCGCCTGCTGGCCGAAGGCGACCAGGTGCTGATTTTCCTGGACGATGCCGAGCTGGCGTCCCGCCGCGCCGAAAGCCTGACCCTGGCCACGCTGGGCCGGTTTTCGGCCAGCCTGGCGCACGAAATCCGCAACCCGCTGGCGGCGATCAGCTACGCCACCCAGTTGCTGGAAGAATCGGCGGACATCACCGACTCCGACCGCCGCCTGCTGGAAATCATCTACCAGCAGACCCGGCGCATGAACGGCATCGTGGAAAGCGTGCTGGGCCTGGCCCGCCGCGAACGTGCGCAGCACGAACACCTGGATCTGGCCGATTTCGCGCGCCAGTTCGTGGCCGATTACCTGCAGAGCCACCCGCTGGACAACGACACCCTGGGCATCAAGACACCCGCCGGGCCGGTGCCCTGCCTGGTCGATCGCCGCCAGCTGCAGCAGATCGTGACCGTGCTGGTGCACAACGCACTGGTGTACGGCCGCATGCCCGGCGAGGCCGCGCAGGTCAGCGTGCATGTCCATTGCGACGACAAGGGTGCCCCGCTGCTGGATGTGCAAGACCGCGGCCCCGGCATCCCCGATACCGTTGCCGCACAGATGTTCCGGCCCTTCTTCACCACCTCCAGCCACGGCACCGGGCTGGGGCTCTACCTGGCCCAGGAAATGTGCCAGGCCAACCAGGCGGAACTGGTGCACATCCCGTTGCCGGCCGGCGGCACCTGTTTCCGGATCCGGCTGGCCGGTGCCCGCACCATCGCCACAAGCTGAACCCATGCCAAACCGAATCCTGCCGCAAAACGTCGCAGTTGGACGCAACGCGGCAACCGGGTATCGTGGCGGGAATGAATACTTTTGACCGCAGCTCGCCCAACAGCGTCCTGGTCGTCGACGACGAACGCGATATCCGTGAATTGCTGGTGCTGACGCTGGGCCGGATGGGGCTGAAGTGCGATACCGCCTCCTCCCTGCAGGACGCCCGCGCTCTGCTGCAACGCAATCAATACGCCCTGTGCCTGACCGACATGCGGCTGGCCGACGGCTCCGGGGTCGAGCTGGTGCAGGAAATCTCCCAGCTGTATGCGCACACCCCGGTGGCGATGATCACCGCCTTCGGCAACCAGGAAGCCGCGGTGGAGGCGCTCAAGGCCGGTGCCTTCGATTTCGTCAGCAAACCGGTGGATCTCAGCGTGCTGCGCGGCCTGGTGCAACACGCCCTGAAGCTCGGCACCCCGCCGCGCCCCGCCAGCGATGCCGGCAAACCCGCGCCCGCCACCGGCAGCATGCTTTCACGCCTGCTGGGCCAGTCCCCGGCGATGGCCGAGCTGCGCACCACCCTGGCCAAGGTCGCACGCAGCCAGGCGCCCGTGTACATCGCCGGCGAATCCGGCGTGGGCAAGGAACTGGTGGCCCGCACCATCCACGACGAAGGCGCGCGCGCCGCCGGCCCGTTCGTGCCGGTGAACTGCGGCGCGATTCCGGCCGAACTGATGGAAAGCGAATTCTTCGGACACAAGAAAGGCAGCTTCACCGGGGCCCATGCCGACAAGACCGGCCTGTTCCAGGCGGCCGAAGGCGGCACCTTGTTCCTCGACGAGATCGCCGAACTGCCGATGGCCATGCAGGTCAAGCTGCTGCGCGCGATCCAGGAAAAATCGGTGCGCCCGGTCGGCGCCAATGCCGAAGTGGCGGTGGACGTGCGCATCCTGTCGGCCACCCACAAGAACCTGGCCGCACTGGTGGACGAGGGCCGCTTCCGCCACGACCTGTACTACCGCATCAACGTGATCGAACTGCGCGTGCCGCCGCTGCGCGAACGCCGCCAGGATCTGCCGCTGCTGGCCGATGCCATCCTGACCCGGCTGGCCGCGGCGCAAGGCCGCCCGCACCCCACCCTGCACAGCGACGCCATCGAGGCGCTGGCGCACTACGGCTTCCCCGGCAACGTGCGCGAGCTGGAAAACATCCTGGAACGCGCCTTCGCGCTGGCCGACGACGACGGCATCCGCGCCGCCGACCTGCGCCTGCCGGAGCCCCAGCGCCCCGCCACACCCAGCCTGCTCCCCGGCCACGCCCCGCACGGCCACGTCGCGCACAGTCTGGATCCCAGCAAGATCGACCCGCGCGAATCCGCCACCAGCGCCCTACCCAGCTTCATCGAGGAAGTCGAACGCAAGACCATCGAACTGGCGCTGGCCGACAACCGCTTCAACAAGACCCGCACCGCCGCCCAGCTGGGCATCACCTTCCGGGCCCTGCGCTACAAGCTGAAGAAACTGGGGATTGATTGAGGGCGGCGGCAGAAATGCGGGCTCTCGCTCCGCATGATTGACTTCAACGTCAGTGCTCGCACCATGCATACGCAATATCCCACCCTTGCTGGCCATGGCGAACCAGACGCATCCTGCGGCCTGACCCAAGGATCGGAGTCCAGATCCACATCAACCCAATCCCACTTGGCAATCCTGCCAACGCGCCTATCCGGAAACGGGGCCAGCACGCTGACAGGCACCTCAATCCATCTCTGTAATCCCAGATTGGACGCTCCGAAATTCCGGATTGGACGAACCAAGAATCCACATTGGACGAGGCTATAATCCGGATTGGCCGCTGCCGGAATGCCATTCCCCGAACGATGAACACCCCTCCCGCGAAACCACGCCCAAGGTTCATGGCGGGCACGATCGAACAGGCGCTGGCCGACACGCCCGTGGTTCTGATCAATGGCCCCCGACAATGCGGCAAGACCACGCTGGCACGTCGATTCGCCACGGCAGGACGGGCATGGCTGACGCTGGATGATGAAACCCTGCTGGCCGCCGCCACAGCCGACCCCGTGGGCTTCATCAGCGGGCATGAACGCCTGATCATCGACGAAGTGCAGCGGGTACCGGCCTTGCTGCGCGCCATCAAACATTCGGTCGATGAGAACCGCAAACCCGGCCGCTTCCTGCTGACCGGCTCGACCGACATCCTGTCACTGCCCGGCATTTCCGACAGCCTGGCGGGACGCATGGAAATCGCAGAGCTGCTGCCGTTTTCCCAAGCCGAACTGCACGGCCAGCCTTCCGGCTTGCTGCCACGACTGTTCGCAGGCGAGACGCCGCAGGCCGCGGATCACACAAGCAACCCCTCCCTTGAACAGCGCGTTCTGCTGGGCGGATACCCGGAAATGCTCGCTCGCGCCCTGCCTGCCCGCCGCCAGGCATGGGCACGCGATTACGTGCGCGCCATCGTGCAGCGCGACGTGCGCGACATTGCGCAGCTCGACAAGCTGGAGCAGCTCCCGCTGCTGCTTCGCGCCATTGCGCAACAAAGCGCGCAATTGACCAATTTCAACCAACTGGCCGGGCAACTGGGCATGGATGCCAAGACCGCGCGCAAATACGTGGGCATCCTCGAACAGGTCTTTCTGGTAAAGCGCCTTGAGCCTTGGTTCCGCAACCACCTGTCACGCCTGATCAAGACCCCGAAGCTGCACCTGCTGGACACCGGCCTGCTGGCCACCCTGCGCGGCCTGACGCCCGAACGCCTCGCCCGCGACCGCAACGCCTGGGGCACGCTGCTGGAAACCTTCACCCATGCCGAACTGCTGAAGATGCTGCCGCTGCAGGATCACGCCTGCCGCCTGCTGCATTACCGCGACAAGGATCAGGTGGAGGTGGACATCGTGCTGGAAACCGACAGCGGACAGGTGGCAGGCTTCGAAGTGAAAGCCGCCGCCTCGGTCAATGCCGCCGATTTCGCCGGCCTGCGCAAGCTGGCCCAAGCCGCCGCCGACGACTTCATCGGCGGCATGGTGCTGTATGACGGCGCGCATGTTGCCAGTTTTGGCGGAAACCTCCATGCCGTGCCCTTCTCCGCCCTGTGGACGCCATGACCGCTTACGTCACAGCCCGCTGCGGCTGTCGCGCTTCCTGCCATTGCTGGCCATGCCCACCACCGCCATCCCCAACCTGCAACCCCAGCTGCCGCTGAATCATCGCTCAATATATGCCGCGCAACGTCACATTTCGACGCAAAACGACACCGCCACGTTTCATCATTCCCACCCAAGCTGTACCAAGAATGGAATGGAATGCACAGAAAACCACCCGGATGGCCGTGTTGGCACGCAACCTGCGTGTTACTTTCCGCACGTGCCAATTGTTCGGCTGCCGAAGGACTGGACCAGCGGGCACCGCGGCACGTGACAACCCACCAACCCTAGGGGATCTACCCATGAACAAGCAGCAAGGCTTCACCCTGATCGAACTGATGATCGTGGTCGCGATCATCGCCATCCTGGCCGCCATCGCGCTGCCGGCGTACAACAACTACCGCATCAAGTCCTCCGAAGGTGCCTGCCAGGCGGAAGCCAAGGCCTACATGAACTCCGCCGTGGCTGCCGTCATGTCAAGCATGGCTTCGATTCCGGCCATGCCTGGCAAGGCCTGCAAGGAAACCGCCACGCTGACGAACGCCCAAGTTACCGGTAACACAACGATAACGTTCACCCCGAACGGCGTTGGCGTTCTGACCACCAAGTGCCTGGCGGGTTCGGCCACCTGCGCAAAGCCGGGTGCGACCCCGTAATTTGCGGTTCACGGTACTTTGTTGCAAGCAAAGAGCCCCTCGCAAGAGGGGCTTTTTGTTAACTCGACGCGTGCGATCAACGCCTTATTGGCGCACTGTCGAAAGTTGGCCCGAAATTTGCTTCAGCCGTTGTAACTAGGCCAGCCGTTCGCAAGGGATCCGTCATGTCCCGCACCTCCGTACAAGGCTTCACACTGATCGAGCTGATGATCGTCGTTGCGATCATCGCCATCTTGGCAGCAATTGCCCTGCCAGCCTATAACAACTATAGGATCAGATCGGCAGATGGCGCCTGCCAGATGGAGATGAAAAATTACGCCAGCTTCGCGCTGGCGGCGATCTACAACAGCTCATCCATCCCGCCCCCCCCGCAGAAGGCCTGCAAGACTGCTACGACGGCGACCAACATGACCACGCCGATTACCGGCAGCCCTCAGGCACCCGGCACGAAAACTACGACTTGCGATATGAAGACCGCCAACTGCACGCTGTAGTTGCACACGCATACTGCATTTCCCGGATACTCGCAGACATCGGCATGCGATTTTCCGGAGCCACATGACACATCCCCAGCGTTGGTTTTTTCTGCTTGCGTTGACCTGCTCGGCACTGTCGTGCCTCTTGTTCCTTGCGGGCCTACCGGGCGACTTTCTGTTCGATGACTATGCCAACATTGTGCAGAACAACGCTTTGCATTTGCAGACGTTGAGTCTCAGCACGTTGTTGGATGCGGTTTTTGACGGCCAGCTCAGCGGGATTACACGCGCAATTCCAACGTTGAGTTTCGCGCTGGACTACTGGCGCAACGGGCTTGACCCCGCAGCCTTCAAGACCACCAACATCATCATCCACGCGCTGACCACCTTCACGCTGGCCTGGTTTTTTCGCGCGCTGCTGCAAGCTGCGGGTATTGCCGATAAACGCGCAGGCCTTGCTTCTGCTGCGCTAGCTCTGGCTTGGGCTCTACACCCGCTGCAGGTGTCATCCGTTCTGTACGTGGTGCAGCGAATCCAGACCCTAAGCACCCTGTTCGTTGTGCTCGCCTTGCTTGCCTACCTGCATGCCCGCCGAGCTCAGATGGAAGGCAAGCCATCGCGCAGGGCCTGGCTGCTGGTTGCACTGACATCGCTCGCCGCCCTGGCCAGCAAGGAGGATGCCGTCCTCCTGCCTGCCTACGCCTTGGCGATGGAGTTGACTGTCTTGCGCTTTGCAGCGGCAGACACCCAGCTTGCAGCCCGCCTCCGAAAAGGCTACCTGGCTGCAACTCTGGCCGGCACGGCGCTCTATTTGCTGGTGGTCGTTCCGCATTACTGGTCATGGGCTGCCTACGGCGGGCGCGATTTCTCTACCCCAGAACGCTTGCTGACTCAGGCCCGCGTGCTGGCCATGTATCTGTGGCAGATCGTGGTGCCGCTGCCCTCGCACATGCCGTTCTACTACGATTGGCTGCAACCCTCGCGCGGGCTGTTGCACCCCTGGACAACGCTGCCAGCGCTCCTGCTGATTGCCTGCCTGTTGGGTGCGGCCTGGAAGCTGCGCATTCGTCGCCCTATCTTCTCGCTGGGTGTCCTGCTTTTCTTCACCGGGCACTTTGTCACCAGCAATGTCATCGGCCTGGAGCTGGCGTACGAACATCGCAACAGCTTTCCTTTGATCGGCGCAGTCCTTGCCATCGGCGATTTGCTGGCCTTCTTTGCAAAACACCTGAATCTTCGCCCAGTTCTGACCACCTGCGCCGGGCTGATGTTACTTGCGATGCTGGCCAGCGCCGCTGTCGTTCGTGCGCAAACATGGAGTGATCGAATGACGCTTGCTCAAGCAAGCGTACAACTTGCCACAAAGTCCCTGCGCGCGTGGAATGAGCTCTGCGTTGCTCATTTCCATCGTGGCGGTGGCTTCAGATCAGACAATCCCTACCTAGGCAGCGCCATCGCTGCATGCAACAAAGCAACAACCATTGCGCCCGACCAACTTCCAAGCCTATCCAATGTCATTGTCTTCAAGGCAGTACAAGGCACATTGACACCAGCAGACTGGAGCAGGTACTTGGAACGCATACAGCACATTCCGATGACATCGGACAATAGAGCCGCGATCTGGCCTGTCCTTAACGCATTTCGAAACGGGGCAAAAATCGAAGAAAACCGTATCTTCGAGATTCTGGAGGCAATCAACATGCGTGCAGCATTGACACCCATCGAGTCCGCCGCAATTGGCTACTTCATCCTTAGTCACACCCACCGTCCCGACAGGGCCTACCCCTTCTTTGCCCGCGCCGTGCAAAACGCCAAAGATCCTTCATTCCCGGCAGGCATCATCGAAGAGCTGCGCAAAGACGGGCACGGTGGCATGGCTGAGGAATTGCAAGCCCTAATTCCGCATCCGGACAAGCACCCTTCGAACCTGTCTCCAGAAACCCGCTGAAAACATCATGATGCGAATATGATGATATGATGCTGACACCGTGAGCAATCGGAGATCCTCATGCGCACCACCCTGAACCTCGAAGAAGACGCCTTGCTCGCAGCGCAGGCCCTGGCGCGTCGCCAACGGGTTTCGCTGGGGGAAGCGGTGTCCCGATTGATCCGCGCTGCAACCCAGACTGCACCGCAGCCGATGCCTTCCGCACCGTTGCGTGGACGGTATGCGCTGGCACCCGTTCGCGATGAAATCGTCACGGTGGAGCATGTCCGTGAGCTGATGGAGCGGGAGGGCATTTGATGCGCCTGTTGCTGGACGCCAATGTCTGGATCGCCCTGCTGGATGATGCGCATGTACATTCGGCGGCGGCCAATGCGCTGCTCGATCAGCCCAAGCTTCGCATCGCCACCTGCCCGCTGGTGGAAAATGCGGTGATCCGCATCCTCAACCTGCCTGCCTATGGGCGCATCGGACCGTTCGGCTTGGCGCGCGTGCGCGACCAGATGGCGCGCGTCTGCAACGATCTCGACCATGCGTTCTGGGCCGATGACATCAGCCTGAGGGATGCGGCACGGGTCAACTTCGATCGCGTGCGCGGCCACAACCAGATCACCGATCTGTACCTGCTGGCCTTGACCGTCAAGCATGGCGGCAGCCTGGCCACGTTCGACCAGGGCATTGCCTTGACGGCCGTTGCCGATGCGCAGCCGCGGCATTTGACTTTGCTGTGAGGCGGAGGTGGCAGTGGCATCAGGACACCACAGTCGCGACAACCCGCCGACTGGATCTGTACCCTAAATCCGTAAGGTGGGGTCAAAGTCACTCATGATGGTGCATGTCCTCGGCAACACTCACTTATGACCGATGAAAAGAGGCGGCAGCAGTTTGCATGGCGTCCCGGACGACTTGCCCAGCATGGCGGTGTACTGCTGGGCTGGATGTTGCTGCGCGCTGCCGCACAAGCCGGCACCGTCGTGCTGCTGGCGCGCACACTCGCGGCACAGACCTACGGTGAATTCGTCGCGGTGATTGCCGTGGCGGGCTTTGCCGTCCCATTGGTGGGGCTGGGCCTGTCCAACATGGTGCTGCGCAATGTGGCGCGCAATCCGCAGGCCGCACCGTGGTATCTCGAACGTGCCGTTGCCGCCTGGGCCAGGACGCTGCTGCCGGTTGCCGCCGCCACCATCGGCATCGCCCTCCTGCTGCTCCCCAAGGGCCTGCCTGCTGCAACAATGGCGGTCGCCATCTGCGGTGAACTGCTGGCCTCCTCGCTCACCGAACTGGCCGGGCGCTTCCGCCAGGCGCAGCACCGACTCCACGCCTACGGCGCGATCAATGCCGGCCTGCCCCTGCTGCGCCTGTTGGCGCTGGGGCTGCTGGTCTTCCTGTCGGAACGGACGGACATCACATCCGTCCTCTGGATCTTCACGGCGGCCAGCTTTGCCTACGGCTTGCTGCTATGGCCGGTGGTGCACGTTGCCACACCGTTCATCGCGGAGGGCGCAACGGAAGCCATGCCCGTGACCAGCGGCCTGCCGTTCAGCGCATCGGCGCTGGCGATGCGCCTGCAGGGCGAGTTCAACAAACCGATCCTGGCGCACGCAGGCTTCGGGCTTGCCGGCAGCTACAACATCGCGCAGCGCGCGGTGGACATGGCCAGTCTTCCCCTGCTGGCGTTGCAGGAAGCTCTTTGGCCCAAGTTGTATGCACAAGCGAACCCCCTGCCGCAGCTGCGTCGCACCGGTGCCGCAATGCTGTTGCTTGCGGTGGCCCTGGGCGCACTGATCTGGCTGTCTGCGCCTCTTCTTCCGCTCCTGGTGGGCAACGCATATGAAGACGCCATTCGCGTGCTGCGCATGCTGGCCTGGCTGCCGCTGCTCCAAGTGGGCCGGTCGCTGCTCAATTTCCATGCCATTCACCACGGCCACATGCAGCACATCAGCTGGGCCTGCCTCATCGGCGGCGGCATCAGCGTATGTGCCGTGGCCGCACTGGTTCCCGCGCATGGCATGGCAGGTGCGGCGATCGCCAGCTACATTGCCGAAATCGCCATGAGCCTGGCACTGCTTGGTTTCGCCGTGCAGGCATCACACTGACATCGGCATACCGGAAAACTCCATGCGCTTTGCAGATCGTCTCCGCAACTCCAACATGCTGCGCAGCCCGCTGCTGGCGGCCAGCAAGCGGCTGTTCTCGCTGCTGCGAGGTGGCCCGCCTATCCTCCGCAGGGCTGCATACGACGCAATGCCCGTGCCCTATCTGGTGACCGGGCACCCGGAACACTTCGTGGTCTCCACGGCCGACAAGGTCATCGGGCGCGAGGTGTTCCTGCACGGGGAATTCGACTTCGCGAAGCTCCAGACCGCCTTGGCTATCTTGGCGCGGGAGGGGCAGCCGACCCCCACCCACCTGATTGACGTCGGCGCCAACATCGGCACCATCACCATTCCGGCGCTCAAGCGCGGGCTGTTGCAGACCGCAACCGCCATCGAGCCGCACCCTCACAACCTCAGGCTGCTGCGCGCAAACATCGCACTGAACGGGCTGGAAGATTTTGTCACCGTCCTGGCACAGGCGGTGGGCGACCGCAACGGCGTCACGCTGCATCTCCACGAGTCCGCTACGAACAGC
>JAGWUF010000026.1 GCA_028868545.1 Lysobacteraceae bacterium
GGCATCAGCGCCACCAGCAGGATGGCCGCCAGTGCAAGGCGGGCCATCCAGTGCCTGAAGTGGCGAGCGTGGCGGGAGCGCGGGATCATCGCAAGGGCAAGGCTACGCCCGGTTTCAGAGGGCCTTGCTGACTTCGATCAAGCGTTCGAGCGTGATGCCGAAATGCGCGAACAATTTGTCCGCCGGGGCGCTGGCGCCGAAGCTGTCGATGCCGATCACCGCGCCATCCAGGCCCACGTACTTGCGCCAGAAATCGGTGACGCCGGCTTCCACCGCCACGCGCTTGCGGCAGGCGTTCGGCAGCACGGACTCGCGATACGCCGCATCCTGGCGGTCGAACACGTCGGTGCAGGGCATCGACACCACGCGCACCTTGTCGCCCAGTTTCTCCGCCGCCTGCATGGCCAGCCCGACCTCGCTGCCGGTGGCGATCAGGATCAGCTCCGGCGCGCCCACGCTGTCCTTCAGCACGTAGCCGCCGCGCGCGATGGCGGCCACTTGCGCGTCGCTGCGCAGCTGGTGCGGCAGGTTCTGGCGGCTGAACACCAGGCAGGATGGGCCGTTGGCGCGGGTGATGGCCGCCTTCCACGCCACCGCCGACTCCACCGCATCGCAGGGACGCCACACGTCGTTGTGCGGGATGTAGCGCAGCGAGGCCACGTGTTCCACCGGCTGGTGGGTGGGACCGTCTTCGCCCAGACCGATCGAGTCATGGGTGTAGACGTGGATGGCGCGGATATCCATCAACGCGCTCATCCGCACCGCGTTGCGGGCGTAGTCGGAGAACACCAGGAAGGTGGCATCGAACGGGATGAAGCCGCCGTGCAAGGCCAAGCCATTGCTGATCGCGGTCATGCCGAATTCGCGCACGCCGGAATGGATGTAGTTGGCGTTGGCGTCCGTGCTGGCCACCGACTTGCAGCCCTTCCAGGTGGTCAGGTTGGAATGCGCCAGGTCGGCCGAGCCGCCCACCAGCTCCGGCAGCAGCGGCGCGAACGCTTCGATGCTGTTCTGCGAAGCCTTGCGGCTGGCGATCACCGGGCCGTCCTGTTGCAGCCTGGCGATGAAGGCATCGGCGGCGGCTTCGAAGCCCTGCGGCAGAGTGCCGGCCATGCGCCGTTCAAACTCCGCCGCCAGCTCGGGGTGAGCAGCCTGGTAGCTGGCGAACGCGGCATTCCACTGTGCTTCGTTGCCGGCGCGATCGCGCGCACGCCAGCCGTCATAGATGGTTTGCGGAATCTCGAACTCACCGAAGTTCCAGCCCAGCGCCGCGCGCGTGGCCGCCACCTCGTCCTTGCCCAGCGGCGCGCCGTGGCTGGATTCCTTGCCCGCCTTCGCCGGCGAGCCGAAACCAATCGTGGTGCGGCAGCAGATCAGGGTGGGCTTGTCGGTGGACTTCAGCGCGGCCTCGATCGCGGCCTTGATCGCGGCGGCATCATGCCCGTCGACGGCACGGATCACGTTCCAGCCGTAGGCCTCGAACCGCTTCGGCGTGTCGTCGCTGAACCAGCCATCGGTGTTGCCGTCGATGCTGATCTTGTTGTCGTCCCAGAACGCGATGAGCTTGTGCAGGCCCCAGGTGCCGGCCAGCGAGGCGGCCTCGTGGCTGATGCCTTCCATCAGGCAGCCGTCGCCCAGGAACACCCAGGTGCGGTGGTCGACGATGGCGTGGCCGTCGCGGTTGAAGTGCTGCGCCAGCAGCTTTTCGCCCAGCGCGAACCCCACCGCGTTGGCAATGCCCTGCCCCAGCGGCCCGGTGGTGGTTTCCACACCCGGGCAGACGTGGTTTTCCGGGTGGCCGGCGGTCTTGCTGCCCAGCTGGCGGAACTGCTTGAGATCGTCGATCGACAGCGGGTAACCACTCAGATGCAACAGCGCGTATTGCAGCATCGAGCCGTGGCCATTGCTGAGCACGAAACGGTCGCGGTCATGCCAGCCGGGGTTGGCCGGGTTGCACTTCAGGTAATCGTTCCACAGCACCTCGGCGATGTCGGCCATGCCCATCGGCATGCCCGGATGGCCGGAGTTGGCGGCCTGCACCGCGTCGATGGCGAGGAAACGGATGGCGTTGGCAAGTTCGCGGCGGCTGGGCGCAGTCATGGCGTGGGGCGAGGCGGAGGGAACGCCTATTGTCCCATGCCCGGGCGGGGTGGTTGTGGGCGACGATACCTCACGGCAAACCCCCACCCCACACCGCGTAGTTGGCTGATATTCCGGCGACACCCGCTGCGGCAGGCTATGCACATGAACACCGCAACCTCACCCCTGTGCCAGATGCCTCGCCCCACTCGACATGAAACCAAAATGGTTGTATTTTGGTTTCATTCGAACGGAGGCATGCCCATGCCCACGACCTTGACCCTGAAAAACATCCCCGACGACCTCTACAACCGGCTCAAAACCAACGCCGCCGCGCATCGGCGCAGCCTGAACAGCGAGGCACTGGTGTGTCTGGAAGCGGTGTTGGTGCCCCACGCCATCGCGCCTGCCGACCGGCTTGCCCGCGCGCGGGCATTGCGCGCTGGCCTGCAACAAGGCGCATTCGGCGCGCAGGATATCGACGCGATGAAGCGCGCAGGCCGGCCATGATCGTGGTGGACAGCAATGTGCTGGCCTATCTGTACCTGCCCGGGGAGTTCACCGCCGCCGCCGAGCAGTTGCTGGAAGCCGATCCGGATTGGCATGCACCCGTACTGTGGCGCAGCGAGTTCCGCAACATCCTGGCTGGCTGCCTGCGGCGTGGCACGCTGGGGTTCGAGCAGGCGCAGGCCATCCTGTGCGAGGCGGAATCGCTGCTCGACGGCGCGGAGCACGAGCCGGATTCCCGGCAGGTGCTGGAACTCGTGCGCGACAGCGACTGCTCGGCCTACGACTGCGAATTCGTTGCGCTGGCGAGAACGCTGGGGACGCAACTCGTCACCATGGATGGCAAGCTGCTCAAGGCATTCCCCGACGTTGCCAGGCCACTGGCAACGTGATTCCTGCCGCGCGCCTCAGCCCACGATCTCGTCCAGTTTCTCCAGCGCCACTTCGTCCAGATCCTTCTCGCCGCTGCGGTGGGCCACCACCACCGCGGTGGCCAGGTCGCCGGTCACGTTGAGGGAGGTGCGGCACATGTCGAGGAAGGTGTTGACGCCGATGATGATGCCGATACCGGCCGGGTCGATGCCGATGATGCCGCAGATCATCGCGATCACCGGCAATGAGCCGGACGGAATGCCGGCGGTGCCGATGCCGCCGAGGATGCACAGCACCAGCACCATCAGCTGCTGGGTCAGCGGCAGGTGCAGGCCGTAGACCTGCGCGAGGAACAGCACGGTGATGCCTTCGAACAAGGCGGTGCCGTGGTGATTGGCGGACGCGCCCACGGTCAGCACGAAGCGGCTGACCTTGCGCGGCAGCTTCAGGTTTTCCTCCGCCACCCGCAGCGTCACCGGCAGGGTGGCGGTGGACGACGCGGTGGCAAACGCGGTCAGGGTGGCTTCCTGGGTTTCGCGGAAAAACACGCGCGGCGACATGTTGCCCATCAACTTGACCCACAGCGGGATCACGACGAAGCCGTGGATGGCCAGCGCCAGCAACACGGTGAGCACGAACCAGATCAGGCTGCGGATCACGTCGAAACCCAACTGGTAGGTCAGGTTGAACATGAAGCAGGCCACCGCGTACGGGGCCAGGCGGATGAACAGCCCGATCAGATGCATGCAGATTTCGAACAGGCCGTGCAGCGCACCCTTGAAAGCATGCGTGCCGGGGGTGGGCTTCATCACCAGGCCGATGCCGATCATCAGCGCGAAGAACACGATGCCGAGCTTCTGCTTGTCGTCGGCCATCGCGCCAACGATGTTGTGCGGCACGATGTTGACCAGCAGGTCCATCAGCCGCAGTTCATTGCCCTTGCTGACGATCTCGCCCGCCTTCAGCACATTGCCGCTCAAGGCTTGCTGCACCAACGCCGGATCCATGTGCAGGCCGGGTTTCAGCAAATTCACGCACAGCAAGCCGATGCCAACCGCGGCGGCGGTGACGGTGGCGGTGTAGATCAGGGTCTTCCAGCCCAGCCGGCCAAGCGCGGCGATGTCACCCAGCTCGGCCACACCCAGCACCAGTGCCGAGAAAATCAGCGGCACCACCAGCATGAACAACAGGTTGAGGAAGATCTGCCCGAACGGCTTGGTGACGTAATCGACCAGCCCGTGGATCCACGCGGCATCCTGCGCCAGCGCATGTCCGGCCAGGCCCAGTGCAGTGCCCAGCACGAAGCCGATCAGCACCTTGTAGTGCAGCGGCAGGCCTTTGGCGGGCGCGGAAGGCGTGGCGGCGTTGGTCGAATGCATGGGCGGCTCTGGAAGTGAATCAAACCCGCAGCTTAGCAAACGCGGCGGCTCATTCCGGGTACAACGGCGGCAGCAGGGATTTGTCCTTCTGCTTCGTCTTGCGCCAGCGCGGCCCATTGCTGAACGCGCTGCGCAACGCCTGCAGCGCCGCCTGCGGGTCGCCATCCCCCCAACGGGCTGCCTGCAACCGCGCAACCGCCGCGGCCTGCGGGCCGGCGTCCAGACGCGCCAGTACCGCATCCAGTCCACCCTGCCGCTGCCCCGCCAGCGCACACAGCACCTGCGTGATCTCCGCCAGATCCCCTTGCTGCAGGGCGCCCGCCAGATCGGGCTGCGCCGGTGGTGGGGCATGCACCGGCAGCAGCGTCCGCCCGCGACGCCAACGCCAACGACTCACTCCCGCAACTGCGACGATCAGCAGCAGGGCCAATCCGGCAAGCCACCCGAAGGCAGCGAACCAACGCACGGGCGACGCGCTGGGTGACGTCCGCGCCTGCGTGGGCAGCACGGCTGGCGCAGCCACTGACGCGATGGTGTCGGGCAGCACGACATGGCCCGCGCGAACACGCAATTGCAGCGTCGGCAGTGCCGTGTTGCGCGCTTCGCCGTGGATCGCATCCCACCATTGCAAACGCGGGCCCGACACCTGCAGCACCCCGGCCTGCGTCGGCACCAGCGAAAACCTGCGCCGTACCACCGCGCGCGGTCGCCCCGCATCGAAGGATTCCTCCGCCTGCGCCGGTTCGGCAAACACCTGCGCCCCCGCCACGGCGGGCAGCTCGATCGGCGGCATCTGCGCAGCAGCGGCGCCATCGGCAATCGCCTCGACCTCCACGGTCACCGCCTGCCCCGCCACCGCCTCGGCAGGCTTCGACAGATAGCGCAAACGCAGATCGTGCAACGGCAACCAGGGCTGCGTGGCCTTGGCGGGCAACGGCAGCACCTGCATGGCGATCGGTGCAGCTGCCGCCGCCAGGGCCCGGCGCGGCGGGTCGTCCAGCGAACCGAAGAACCCGCTTTCACCTGCCAGCCCATTGAACCGCGCACCGGGCAAGAGCAGCGGGCCGCTGCGCTCGGGGATCAGCAGGTAACGCCGCTCGACCACGTCAAAGCGCCGCCCGCCGAGTTCGCGTTGATAGGTGGCGTCTTCGCCCGCCTGACGCAGGCTGGCATCGGCCGGGGGTGCCAGATCCAGCTGCCCGGACAGCAGCGGGATGGCGTAATTCAACCGCACCGTCACGGCCACCGCCTGCTGCACATACGGTTGGCGGGTATCCACCAGGGTTTCCACGAAGACATCGCTGGCCGCACTGGCTTGCTGCACCGCGACCGGCAGCACCTGCAATTGCAACGGCCGGGTTTGTGCCGTGCCCACCTGCAGCGCCGGAATCGTCAGCACACCGGTTGTGCGCGGGCGAAGCCCCACCGAAATCACGGTGCTCGCACGGCCTCGGCCGTTGATCAGGCTGAAGCTGCGGCGCACGCTCTGGCCGCCGATTTCGAACTGCCCGCGCAATGGCACCATGTCCACTTGCCGGAGGGATTGGTCGGTCTCGATGTTGAAGGCCACCGTCTCGCCCGCATGCACGGTCGTGCGATCCAGCCAGGCCCGCGTCTGTGCCCACGCCGGCATCGTCAGCAGCCACAACGCCAGCAGCAACACAGGTGCGAATCGGCACCTCACGGCTTGCCCTCGCGACGCCGCTGGGCCTCCAGCTGGAGCCGTGCACGCAGCAATGCACCCGGATCATCCGGCACCCGCTGCAACCACATCTGATCGGCAAGACGTTGCTCGCGTTGCGCCTGCGTTTCGGCCGGCCGCATGGCGTTGCCGTCCTGCGGCTTGGCGGGCCGGGGCTGGCCTGCCTGCTGCTTTTGCAAAGCCGCCTGCATCCGCTGCCGTTGCGCGGCGTCCGCCTGTTGCTGGCTGCGCGAGGATTGCGGCTGGGCCGGCGGCGGGTTGTTCTGCGTGCGGTTCTGCGAATCCTGTTGCGCGTTTTCTTGCGCGCTCTGCGGCGTGCTCTGCTGCGCACGCCTCTGCGTATTTTCCGGTGCGCTTTCCTGCCCGTTTTTCTGCCCGTTTTTCTGCGGATCCTGTTGCGAATTCTGCTGTGGTTTTTGCTGTTGCTGTTGCTTGCGCCTGGCTTGTTCGACCAGCTGCCGGTTGAAGCGTGCATCCTGCATGCCCGGTTGCAACTGCAGCGCGCGGGCATAGGCGGCGATGGCGTCATCGAATTTGCCGGCCCGGGCCAGGGCATTGCCGAGGTTGTATTGCGCCTCGGCGCCTGGCAGGGGCGCAAGCAGCGCAATGGCCTGTGCATACTGCCGTTTGTCATACGCCGCGATGCCCGCCTGCATCTGCGCATGCGCCACCTGATCCGGTCGCCGCCACAAGGTTCCAGTGGCAGCCGGCACGTTCTGTGCCTGCACAGGCGGGGCCGCCAGCGGCAACCCCAGGCCGCACGCCAGGATGACCGCCAGCAACCTGCCACGGCGGAACAAGGGCAGGCACAGCAACAACACGAGCGGCAGCAACCAATACCCATCATCGGCCCGCAGCACCGCGGTCACCCGCGCCCCAGCCACCCCTCCTGTGGCGGTGGGCGTCAACACATTCAGGCTGCGCAGATCCTGGCCATCCGCCGTCAGCGTGGCGTACTGTCCGCCGCCGCGCAGCGCCAGCAAGCGCAAGGCCGCCACCTCCAGTCGCGCCTGCTGCGGCCCCGCTGCCGTCTGATGGACGCCCCCCTGGGGCGTCCCGACGCCCAACACCGACACCCGGTAACCGGCACCGTGGGCGGCAGCGGCCGCCGCCCAATCGTCTGCGTCGGCAGCGTCGGTGAGCAGCAGGATTTCGCCGCGGCCATAGCCGGCCTGGCGCAGCAAACTGCGCGCCCAGCCAATCGCCCGGTCAGGCCGATGCCCATCCTGTGGCATCACATCCGGGGCGAGCGCATCCAGAAACAACGCGACATTGGCGGCATCGTCGGTCAGCGGTGCCACCGTATAGGCATCTTCGGCAAACACCACCAACGCCACCTGTCCGCCGGACCGTTCACGCAACAGGGCGGCCAGCTTCGCCCGCGCCTGTGCCAGCCGGTTGGGTTGCAGATCCCGGGTCAGGCTGGCACTGGAAAGATCCAGGGCAATGACCAGAGGCATTTGCGAACGCCAGAGTGGTTGCGTCTCTTGATGCAGGCTGGGGCCCGCCAATGCCAACACCGCCAGCACCGCACCCATGGCCGCCAGAGCACTTGCCCAGCCGCGGCTTTTCTCTGCTTGCGGCGGCACCAGCAGATGCGGCAGCAGATGGGGATCCACCGCCGTTTGCCACGCCTCGCGCCGCGCCCTGCGCCTGTGCAGCCATCGCCACGCCATCGGCAGCAACAGCCAGGCCAGCAGCCACCACGGCCGCAGGAAATGCAGTGCCGACCATTGGGCCCATGCCGGCATCATGGCCGTGCCTTCTGCAACAGCAACACCAGCATTGCCAGGCCCAGTGCCACTGCCAGCGGCCACGGGTACAACTCGATGCGCGGACGAACCGCCGCCCCTTGCCTCGATACGGGTTCCAGCTTGTCGAGTTCGGCGTAGATGCCTGCCAGTTGCTCGGTATCACGGGCGCGAAAGAACTTGCCGCCGGTCAGATTGGCGATGCGGGCCAGCCCGGCTTCATCGACGTCATCGCCAGCGCCCATCGGCAAGCGGAATCCCAGCAGCGAAATCGCATTGCCATCACCCCCGAAGGCAATCGTGTGGATGCGGATCCCGGCATCCTTCGCGATCTGGGCAGCTTTCTGCGGCGCCAGCGTGCCCGCCGTGTTGACCCCGTCGGTCAACAGAATCAACACCTTGTCGGGATTGCGCTGCTGCTGCAGCCGCTTGGTTGCCAAACCAATGGCATCGCCCAGCGCAGTGGCCCGCCCCGCCAGCCCCACCACACTGGCCTGCAATTGCTCCCGCACGCTGGTGCGATCGGCGGTCAGCGGGGTCAGGGCAAAAGCCTGATCCCCGAACACGATCAGCCCGACTCTGTCCCCCACCCGGCGATCCAGGAAATCCGACAGCACGGCCTTGATGGCGGTCAGTCGATCGACCGTCCTGCCACCCAGCACCATGTCTTCTTCCCCCATGCTGCCGGACAAATCCACCGCCAGCAGCATTTCGCGCCCCGCCTGCGGTGGCGCCACGGGCGGGCCCAGCTGCTGCGGTCGCGCCGCTGCCACGCACAACAAGCACCACGCCAACCACGCCAACCAAGGGAAACTGCGTGCCGCAACACCGGCGCCCTCACCTGCAATGGCTTGCAGTTGCCTCGCCCAGGGCACGCGCAAGGCCGAGGCTTGCGGCCTGGGGACGGGGTGCAACAACCGCACCAGCCAAGGCAGCGGGCAAGCCAGCAGCCACCAGGGCCAGGCGAACGCGTCGACCCCCCAACCTTGCAGCCAGCCATTCATGCCGACTGCATCCATTGCAGATAGCGCGCCCGCGCACGGCGGCGCAAGGCCGCGACAGCCTCCGGATCGACCTGCGCCCGGAACCCGCCCTCCAGCAACAAAGCACCCGTCTCCTGCGTGAATGCAGCGGGTGCCATGCCTGCATCCAGAAACTGCAGCCAAGCCGTCCCGGCAAGCCGATCGGCCGCCGGATCGATGCGCCGCGCCGCACGCCGCAGCAAGGCCGACATCGCCGCGACTTGCTCCGTCGGCGTCGCAGCCTCCGCCAATGCATCATCGAAATAGCGCATTAATGCGCCAATGCGTCGTCTTCGCCGCCATCGCCACCACACCACGCCCGATGCCAGCACCACCGCTGCAGCCAGTAACCACCACCAGCCCGGGGCTGGCGGCCACCACGAAGGTGCCACGCCCGGGTGCATGGCTTTCAACGGCAGGGCTTGCGCGGCAGGCAGCACTGTCATTGCCGGCGCCTGGCCGACGCCTGCTGCAGCAACGGCAGCCACGCATCGCTTGGCGCATCGGTGGACAGGCACATCGCGCGCGCGCCGTGGCGGTGCAGTTCCGCCACGGTCTGCTCGGCCCGATCGTGGAACATCTGCTTCCAGCGCTGGCGAACACCGGCCTCGTCCAGACCCAATGCAATTCTCGTGTCCGCCCCTGCCGGCAACGCGATCTGGAAGGTCAGTCGAGCCGTTGGCGGGCGCTGTTCCAGCGGGTCGGTCAGCAACACCACCACGACCTCGTGATGACGCGTCAGTGCCGACCACAGCGACGCGGGAATTGTCGATACACTGTCCGGGTCTGCCAGCACCAGCAGGCGCGCGCCCGGTCGCAACAAAAGACGCGATTGCTCCAGCGCCATTGCCAGGCCCGGGCCCGCTTCCGGTGGGCGGGCATACCACCGCGACAGCGCTTCCAGCACCCGCAAGGCCCCGCGCACGCCGGCACCGGGGGCGACCGTCGAGTCCTGCAGCATGCCGCGCATGGCGGCGATGCGGTCACCGTCCTGCACTGCCAACCATGCCGCCAAGGCCCCCACGCGTGCCGCCTGTACCGATTTGAACCGAACCCGGGTGCCGAAATACAGCGTGGGGGCGCAATCGGCCACCAGCAATGTCAAACGCTCGCGCTCGGCCTGATGGAGCTTGGTGTGCGCCTTGCCGCTGCGGGCAGTCAAGCGCCAGTCGATATGCCGGGCATCATCGCCGATGGCATATTCACGGGATTCGGCATACACCATCCCGCGCCCGCGCAGATGCGATTGGGCAAACCCCTGCAAGCCGTGACTGCCACGCCGCGCAGGGCGTCGCCCGGTCACCTGCGCACGCAAGGCGATGAGCTCCGACAGCGCGGGAATGACACCCTCAGCCATGCCAGCTCCGGCTCAAGGCAGCGGCACCCGTTGCAACAGGGCATCGACCAGCCGCTCACCGTCCCAACCTTCGGCCAACGCCTCGAAACTGGGCAACACGCGGTGGCGCAACACATCCACCGCCACTTCGCGCACATCCTCCGGGGTGACGTAATCGCGGCCCGCCAACCACGCACGCGCGCGCGCGCAACGCTCCAGCGCGATCGAGCCACGCGGGCTGGCCCCCCAGGCGATGCGCTTTGCCAGTATCGGGTCATAACGGGCGGCATCCCGCGATGCCAGCACCAATTCGATCAGATACCGTTCCAACGCCGGGGCCAGATGCAGCGCCAGCACCGCCTGCCGTGCCGCAAACACGTCTGCCTGCGATATCCGCAAGGTGGGTGCTGCCACCGGTTGCAGGGCCTCGCTCGCTCGCTGGCGCGCCAGGCGCAGGATCTCGGATTCCGCCTGTGCCTGCGGATACCCGATTCGCACATGCATCAGGAAGCGATCGAGTTGCGCTTCCGGCAGCGGGAAGGTGCCCTCCTGCTCGATCGGATTCTGGGTGGCCATCACCATGAACAACGCGGGCAAGGGATAGGTCTTGCGGCCCACCGAGACCTGCCGCTCGCCCATGGCTTCCAGCAGCGCCGACTGCACCTTGGCCGGGGCGCGATTGATTTCATCGGCCAGCAGTACCGAATGGAACACCGGCCCCGCCTGGAACTGGAACTGCCCATCCTGCGGCCGCCAGACCTCGGTGCCGGTGAGATCGGCGGGCAGCAAATCGGGGGTGAACTGGATGCGCGCAAAATCCGCCTCCAGCCGCGCCGCCAGGGCCCGCACCGCGCTGGTCTTGGCCAGGCCCGGGGCGCCTTCCACCAGCAGATGGCCGTCCGCCAGCAAGGCAATCAACAGCCGCTCGATCAGTGCCGCCTGGCCCACGATTTCCGCGGCCAGTTCGTCACGCAATTGGCCGAAGATCCGGTGCAGGCGATCATTGCCGGCTGGCGTGCTATCCATGAAGGCTCCCGTTGACGTGCCGTGCGTTGGACAGACGCATGGCCAAAAGGTTCGCCATCGAACCTGTGCTTGCAAACCAAAACGGGAGCCTTACGGCTCCCGTCTGGACGCAGGATTGCTGCACCCTCAGCGCTGGCTGACGCGCATCACCTTCGGGGTCACGAACACCAGCAGCTCGGCCTTGCTCTTGGTGCGGTTCTTGTTCTTGAACAGGTTGCCGAGAATCGGGATGTCGCCAAGGAACGGGATTTTCGAAATGTCCGAGCGGTCACTGAACTCGTACACGCCGCCGATGACCACGGTCTGGCCATCCTCCACCAGCACCGCGGTGTTCACTTCCCGCTTGGCGATCTGCGGCACCGAGCCGAAGCTGCCCAGGCTGATCATCCCGTCCAGTTCGTCCTTCTTCACGCCCATGTTCAAGAACACGCGGCCATCGTTGGTGATGGTGGGTGTGACTTTCAGCTCCAGCAAGGCTTCCTTGAACTGCACGGTGGGCACATTGCCGCCTTGGCCACCCGAAACGGTGAGGTAACCGATTTCCTTGCCCTGCCGGATCACCGCTTCCTTCTGGTTGCTGGTGACGATGCGCGGGTTGGAGATCACCTCGCCACGACCCTGCTCCTGGATCGCCGACAACTCGATATCCAGCGCGTAGCCGGCGTTGAGGATGGACAAGGCCAGCGAACCGCCCGGGTTCTGTATCGCCGCCGGCATGTTCCAGTTGAGGCCACGGGCCATGGTGGGCACTGCCGGCGGGGTGGGCGGGTTGGCGCTGTTGTTCTGCTGGTTGGCCGCAACGATGGAATTCTGGGTCGCGATGTTGTTGCCGATGCTGTTGCCGTAATAGGTCTTGCCGTGATTGCCAACGCCGCTGATGCCGAATTTGGCACCCAGCTCGCGGGCAATCGCCTCGTTTGCGATCACGATCCGCGCCTCGATCACCACCTGATCCACCGGCTTGTCGAGTTCCTGCACCAGCTTCTTGATGCTGTCCACGCGCTTGGGAATATCCACCACCAGCAAGGTGTTGGTGCGCTTGTCGTAGCTCAGGCTGCCGCGGCTGGACAGGAAGCCGCGATCCGCGCCGTTCTGGCCGCCCTGCCCAGATTGCCCACCACCGCCACCGCCGCCCTGGTTGCCCTTGCTTTCTTCGGTCAGCAGCTTGGCGATGTCTTCGGCATTGGCGTAATTGACCGGGATATATTCGGTCACCTTCTCCGCACGGGTTTCCAGGTTGATGCGGGCATCTTCCTTGGCCTGTTCGAAGTCGGCGATCTCCTTCTGCGGGGCCACCCAGACCACGTTGCCGCTGCGACGCTTGTCGAGCGACTTGGCCTGCAGCACCAGATCCAGCGCCTGATCCCAGGGCACGTTCATCAGGCGCAGGGTGACATTGCCCTGCACGGTGTCCGCGGCCACGATGTTGAGGCCGGATTCCTCGGCAATCAGCTGCAGAACCGTGCGCACCGGCACATCCTGGAAGTTGAAGGTCACCGCCTTGCCGCTGTAACGGGCATTGGCATCACTGCCGGCGGCACTGTTCCTGACCGCGCCCATGGCAGGCGTCTTCCCGGCGCCCTTGCCGGCAGCAACGGCAGCCGCGGCACGCGGCACGATCTCGACGATGTACTCGTTGCCGCTTTGATACGCCATCGATTCGAAACTGCCCTGCGTACCCAGCACCAACTGCGCGCCATTGCTGGTTGCGCGTGCCTCGATGCGCTGCACGGGGGTTGCGAAGTCGGTGACGTTCATTGGCCGCTGCAGGGCGGCGGGCAATTGCGCATTGCCGACATCGACCACCACATTCGAACCCAGCGTGCGCAGATCCGGGGCGGCACCGTTGCCGGAGAATTTCAGGATCAACTTGCCGGAGCCACCGTCACCGCGCTTGAAATCGATCGCGGAGACGGTGACGGCGTCAGGCGTGCGCTTGGCCGGATCGGCCATTGCACCGGTCGCGGACTGGCCCATGCCGGCGGCAGTCACGGACGTGGCCGGCGTGGCGCTGGCGCTGGCGGCGTACAGGCCAACCAGGATCCCGGCGGTGAGCATCCCGAGAGGCAAGGCATGCCGAACGGACTGCTTGTGCGTGGCGTTGGTGAAGGTCATCGGTTTAATCCCCAATCAATTGTCTTCGAGCGCCATCTTGGCGGGGCGTTCCAGCCAGCCGCCCGCGCCATCCGGAACCAGTTCGACCAGTTCGATCCGGTCTTCGTACACGGCGGTCACGCGACCGTCGCTTTGCCCCAGGTAGGTGCCCGGCGTCACGCGATAGGTGACTTTGTCCGGAGCCATCACCAGTGCCACCAGCGCTTTGCCGGTTCCCAGCGTTCCCACCATCTTCAAGCCATCGAGCGAAAACATTTCAAGCGTCTGCTTGCGACGTCCCGGATCCGGGCGCGGCCCGCTGCCTCCCTCGCCGGAGAAGCTCTGGTCGAATGGATCACGCATGTTCTGCGCGGTATATTCGAACGTTTCGAACTGCTGCATCACCGGCAGCGGCTCCAGTGCCGGGGCGGGCTTGGCCTTGACCTCGGCCACCCACTTCTCCAACTCCCCGCGCCCACCACCGCAGGCGGTCAGGCCGACACAAAGCAGCACCAGCAGCAGCCAGGGCAGGCGAGTGGACAATGACATGCGCATGCTCATTTGCCCTCCTTCTTGCCGGCCGGTGCAGCCTTGGCTTTCGCCTCGGATTCCGCCGACTCCTCGTCATCCAGATAGCGATAGGTTTTCACCGTGCCGGCCAGCTCCAGTGCGCTGTTGGGGCCGATGTGCGCGTTCGGGTTGCCCTTGGCGTTCTTCGGCTGCAAGGAAATGTCATGCATGGTCATGATCACCACCCGCGGCAGCGAAGCCACGCCGCTGACGAAGGCACCGAACTGGTGGTAAGTACCCACCATCCGCAGCATGATCGGCTTCTCGGCGTAGAACTCCTGCTTGGCTTCGGGGCCAGGCTGGAACAGGTCGTTCTGGATCCCGGTGGCCAAGGCGGTCTGCGAGATATCCACGATCAGATCCGGCATTTCGGTCTTGCTGGGCAGCTGGCGCAGCATTTGCTGCAACTGCTGCTCCATCTGCACCAGTTGCTGCTTGAGCGGCTCCAGGTTGGCCGCCTTGCCCTGCTTGGTCTCGAACTCGGTCTTGAGGTCGGACTCTTGCGCTTCGAGCGATTTCAGTTCGTCCTGCTTGCCCTTCACCATCAAGAACCAGGCCAGAACCACGATCAGCAGGGCCACCAGACCGCAGAAGCCGAGCTGGGCCTCGCGCGGCCAGCCGCCGATGTTGTTGAGCTGCAGCTCGTTGAGATTGATTTTCTTCTTCGGCGCGTTCACGACTTGCTCCCTCCTGCGACGGGTGCGGAGGCAGGCGAGGCCGGCGCTGCGGCAGGTGCCGCCGTCGGGGCCGGCGCTGCAGCGGCGGGGGCGGCTGCCGCATCCACCGGCTTGCTGCCTTCCGCGTCCTTGGACTTGCCCGGGTCGGAGAGCTTGACCTTCATGGTGAACTCATACGGCAGGCCGGGGTTGCCCTCCTTGGCCTCGATGATGTTCAGATCCGGCTTGGACATCCAGCCGGAGCTTTCCAGGTTGCGCATGTAGGTGGACACGCGTGCGTTGGACTGCGAGCGCCCGCTCAAGGTCAGGACGTCCCCTTCCTGCTTGATCGCGGTCAGCGCCACCCCATCCGGAATGGTGCGCACCAGCGAGTCGAACAAATGCACCATCTGCGAGCGGTTGGCCTGCAACTGCTCGATGACATCCTTGCGCGCCAGCAGCTTGGATTTTTTCTGATCCAGTGCTTCGATTTCCTTGATTTCGCCGTCGACCTTGGCGATTTCGCCCCGCAGGAACTCGTTGCGTGCGGTCTGGCTGGAAACCCGTCCGGTGTAGAAGCTGTAGATCAGGATGGACAACAGAATGCCGGCCAGCACGGCCAGACCCAACATGCCGACGAACTCTTTCTGCCGCGCCTTGCGGCGCTCTTCGCGCCACGGGAGAAGATTGATGCGTGCCATCAGTCGAAGCTCCTGAGTGCGAGCCCGCAGGCGATCATGAGTGCAGGGGCGTCCTGGGCCAGTGCGTGTGCCTGCACGCGCGGCCCCAGCGTCATCTGCGCAAGAGGGTTGGCCATCACGCTGGGAATCCCCAGCTGTTCTTCCACCATGGCCGCAATGCCGGGAATCGACGCGCAACCACCGGCCAGCACGATTTGATCCACCCGGTTGAACTCGCTGCCGGCGTAGAAGAACTGCAACAGGCGGCTGACCTGCTGCACCATCGCCTCCTTGAAGGGTTCGAGCACTTCGATCTCGTAGCTTTCCGGCAACCCGCCCTGGCGTTTGGCCAGGCCGGCTTCTTCATAACTCAGGCTGTAGCGGCGCATCACCTCATCGGTGAGCTGCTTGCCGCCGAACACGTTTTCGCGGGTATAGATGCTGCGGCCGCCGCGCAGGACGTTCAGCGTGGTCATCGTGGCACCCACATCCACCAGCGCCACCAGGCCATCCCGCGGCACATTGAGACTGCCGGCCATCAGCGCGAAGGCGTTTTCGATGGCGAACGCCTCGACATCGATGACCTTTGCGGTCAGCCCGCCCAGTTCGAGCGCGGAGGCGCGCACCTCGACGTTCTCCGAGCGCGAGGCCGCCAGCAGCACCTGCACCAGCTCGGCGTTGCCCGGCACCGCACCCAGCACCTCGAAATCGAGATTCACTTCCTCGACCGGGTACGGGATGTAATTGGCGGCTTCGAGTTCGATCTGGGATTCCATCTCGTCCTCGTCCAGCGCGGCCGGCATGGTGATCACCTTGGTGATCACCGACGAGCCCGAGACCGCTGCCGCGGCATGCTTGACCCGTGACCCGGAGCGCGCAACCGCGCGGCGAATCGCCTCGCCGACAGCCTCGACCTCGACCAGGTTCTTCTCAGCCACGGCGTTCGGCGGCAACGGTTCCACGGCATAGTGCTCGACGCGATAACGGTCGCCCGTCCGCGCAAGCTGCAGCAGCTTGACCGCGGTCGAACTGATATCCACGCCGATCAACGGCGGTTGTGTCTTTGTCCCAAAGCCCACGGCTTCTCCCCTTCCCACAGGCGCTTACGCGCACCAGGTGCTGTAGTACATGAATAACGGACTTTTTACCGCAAGGCAAGCCAAACCTGCCAGCCCCTTGCCGAAAACCCCGTATCCCCGTCCCGCTCGACTCGACCAACGCATGCGTGGATCTGAACCGGCCACCCCCGTGGGCCGGTGATCGCCGGCGCATCATCATATACTCCGCCCCTTCGCCTGCTGCAATCGGAATTTGTGACAATGCCCCGAATTTCCCGCCTGTTGCGCTGGTTTTTGCTGGCGTCCATCGCAATCAGTCTGCTTGGGGCACTGTTGGTCGGGGCGATGGTTTATGTCGTCAATGCGCGCCTGCCCGACGTCCTGGGCCTGCGTCGCGTCGAGCTGCAGGAGCCGATGTACGTGTATGCCCGCGATGGCCGCCTGATCGGCCTGTTCGGGGAAATGCGGCGCTATCCGGTCGCCATCGAAAAGGTGCCGCCCCGCGTCAAACAGGCCTTTCTGGCCGCCGAGGATGCCAACTTCTACGCGCATCACGGGGTGGATTTCACCGGGGTGGCGCGCGCGGTGTGGCTGCTGGCCAAGACCGGTGGACAGGAGCGCGTGGCCGGCGGCTCCACCATCACCCAGCAGGTCGCCAAGCAGTTCTTCCTCAGCTCCGAATACAGCTTCAAGCGCAAATTCGAGGAAATGCTGCTGGCGATGAAGATGGAGCGCGAGCTGAGCAAGGACGAGATTTTCGAGCTCTATCTCAACAAGAGTTTCTTCGGCAATCGCGCGTACGGCGTGGCCGCCGCCGCCGAGTACTACTATGGCAAGCCGCTGGATCAGCTCACGCTGGACGAAGCCGCCACCCTGGCCGGCATTCCCAAGTTTCCGTCCAGCGGCAACCCGATCAGCAACCCCGAGCGCGCCCGCATCCGCCGCGACAACTACATCCTGCCGCGCATGGCCGAGCTGGGCTTTGCCAGCCAGGCCGAGGTGGATGCGGCCCGCCAGGCGCCCATGCACGCCGCACCGCACGAACGCCAGATCGAGGTCTATGCGCCTTATGTGGCGGAAATGGTGCGCCAGCAGATGGTCGAACGCTACGGCGGCGACGTGTTGAACAAGGGCTACCACGTCACCACCACCATCGATCCCACCCTGCAGGCGGCGGCGGATCGTGCCGTGGTGGATGGCCTGCGGGTGTACGACCGCCGGCATGGCTGGCGCAAGCCCGAGCAGGCCGTGCAGATGCCTGCCGGGGCCGATGACAAGGCGATTGGCCACTTGCTGGAGGCAATCCCGGTGCAGGGCGGCCTGCTGCCCGCGGTGGTGGTGGCCAGCGACGGCGGCGTGTTGCGGGTGGTGCTGCGGGATGGCACGACGGTGAGCCTGTCCGGCAGCGCGCTGGCGTGGACCGGAAAACCGGCCGCCGCACTGGCCCAGCGCGGGGACGTGGTGCGCCTGCGCAGGCTGCCCGACGGCAAGCCCGACGCGCCGCCGCAATGGGAACTGGACCAGCTGCCGCGCGCGCAAGTGGCCCTGGTGTCGCTGGACGCCGACAACGGCGCGCTGCGCGCACTGGTCGGCGGGTACAGCTTCGCCGGCAACAAGTTCAACCGTGCCACCCAGGCCCGGCGTCAACCCGGCTCCAGCTTCAAGCCGTTCCTGTACGCGGCAGCGATGGAACGCGGCTTCAATCCCGCCTCGATCGTGCTGGACGCGCCGGTGGTGTTCAAGGATCGCAAGGGCCACGAATGGCGACCGCAGAACGACGGCGGCAATTTCGCCGGCCCGATGCGCCTGCGCGAGGCGCTGGTGCAATCGCGCAACCTGGTGTCGGTACGTCTGCTGGACACCATCGGAGTGGATTACGCCCGCCGTTACATCAGCCATTTCGGTTTCGACGAGGCCAGCCTGCCGCCCAACCTGTCGATGTCGCTGGGTACCGCCTCGCTGACCCCGCTCTCGGTGGCGCGCGGCTATACCGCATTCGCCAACGGCGGCTTCCTGACCACGCCGTGGGTGATCGACAGCGTGCGTGACCGCGAAGGCAAGGAAATTTTCAAGGAAACCCCGCTCACGGCCTGCCCGGACTGCGCCGCCGCCAGTGCGCCCGGGCAAGCCCAGGCGCCGGCCCCGACCGGCAAGGTGGACGGCTTCGACCTGGGCCCGGGCGGTGCGACGCCGCCACCGAAGCCCCCGGTTCCGGCGAAGTCCGCCGCCAGTGCCGCCGCCGACAGCAAACCCGTGGATCCCGGTCAGCACGTCGCCCCGCGCGCGATCGATCCGCGCGTGGCCTGGCAGTTGACCTCGATGATGCGCGACGTGGTCAAGCGCGGCACCGCCACCGCCGCGCGTGTCCTGAACCGCGAGGATGTCGGCGGCAAGACCGGCTCCACCAACGACCACCGCGACGCCTGGTTCTCCGGGTTCGGCGGGCCCTATGTCACCACCGTGTGGGTGGGGCGCGACGACTTCCAGTCGCTGGGGTATCGCGAATATGGTGGCAAGGCGGCACTGCCGATCTGGATCAGCTACATGCAGGTGGCGCTGAAGGATCAGCCGCTGCGGCTGCCGGATCCGCCTGCGGGCATGGTCAAGGTCAGCGTCAGTGCCAGCGGCCGGCTGTTGCCCGGGGTGGAGGGCGGCATCATCGAATGGGTGAAGGCCGAGGATCTGCAGCAGATGGAACAGGACACCCTGGCCATGCCGGATGCCGATGCCGCGCCCACCGAGGAATCCTTCGACATTTTCTGAGCCTGCCACGGTGACGCCGTGCGGCCTGCTCGGGTACAGTCCGGGCAGGCCAATGGGAGGTTTCGCGATGTCCAGTCCGCACGCGCATGCCCAGATCCACGCCCACCTGCACGCCCAGACACGGGTGCGCGAGCGCCGGCAGCGGCTGGCGCACGAGGCCGCACGGCTGATGGCCGAAGGCGGCATGCGCGACTTCCACCAGGCCAAGCGCAAGGCCGCGCAGCGGCTGGGCATCTTCGATGACGCCTCGTTGCCGTGCAATCGCGAAATCGAGGACGCGCTGCGGGCCTACCAGCGTCTGTTCCACGGCAACAGCCAGCAAGCCGCCCTGCGCCTGCGCCGCGATGCGGCACTGCAGGCCATGGAATTCTTCCATGCATTTTCGCCGCGTCTGGTCGGCCCGGTGCTGGAAGGCACTGCCGATGGCCACGCGGCGGTGGCCCTGCATCTGCATTGCGATGACCCCGACGCCGTGCCGCGCTGGCTGGCCGAGCATGCCATTCCAGCGCAATCCCGCAACCGCACGCTGCGCCTGGATCGCGAACGCGAGCGGGACGTGCCGGTCTGGTTGTTTTCCGCCGACGGGCTGGCCTTCGACGTCAGCGTGCTGCCCATCGACGGGTTGCGGCAGGCCCCGCTTTCGGGGATCGATGGCAAGCCGATGCAGCGGGCCTCCCTGACCCAGCTGCGGACGTTGCTGGCCGCCGACGAGATCGCCGGTTTCGAGGCCAGCCTCGAAACCCGTCGCTGACACCCGAAAACGAAAACGCCCCGCAAGCGGGGCGTTTTGCGAGGCAAGCCGGTACCGAACGCTCAGCGCTTGCCCATATCCACGTAGTCGCGCCGGGCCGAGCCGGTGTAGATCTGGCGCGGGCGGCCGATGCGGTTTTCCGGGTCTTCCTGCTGCTCCAGCCAGTGGCTGACCCAGCCGGCGGTGCGGGCGATGGCGAACATCACGGTGAACATCTCCACCGGGATGCCCAGCGCCTTGTAGATGATGCCGCTGTAGAAATCGACGTTCGGGTAGAGCTTGCGCTGCACGAAGTAATCGTCCTTCAGCGCCGCTTCCTCCAGCCGCACCGCCACGTCCAACAGCGGGTCGTTGACGTTGAGCGCGCCCAGCACTTCGTGGGTCATCTTGCGCACCAGCGCCGCACGCGGGTCGTAGTTCTTGTAGACGCGGTGGCCGAAGCCCATCAGCCGGAAGCCGGATTCCTTGTCCTTGGCCCGGTCGACCGCCGACTGCACGTTCTCCGGGCGGCCGATCTCGGCCAGCATCTTCAGCACCGCCTCGTTGGCGCCGCCGTGTGCCGGGCCCCACAGTGCAGCCACGCCGGCGGCCACGCTGACGTAGGGGTTGGCACCGGTGGAACCGACCAGGCGCACGGTCGAGGTGGAGGCGTTCTGCTCGTGGTCGGCGTGCAGGATGAACAGCAGATCCATCGCCTTGGCCGCCACCGGGTTCAGCTCCAGCGGCTCGCTGGGCACTTCCATCATCATGTGCAGGAAGCGCGTGGTGTAGTCGAGATTGTTGCGCGGATAGCGGATCGGCCAGCCGATCGAATAGCGATGGCAGGCAGCGGCAATCGTCGGAATCTTGGCGATCAACCGGATCGCGGCCAGCCGGCGCTGCTCGGGGTCATCGATGTTCAGATCGTTGTGATAGAAGCTGGCCAGCGAGCCCAGCATGCCGGTCAGCATCGCCATCGGGTGGGCATCGTGGCGGAACCCGTACAGGAAGGTCCGGAACGCCTCGTGCATCATCGAATGATGGGTGACTTCGTGTTCGAAGTCCGACAGCTGCTGCGGGTTCGGCAGCTCGCCATGCATCAGCAGATACGCCACCTCGGGGAAGGTGGAGTGCTCGGCCAGTTGCTCGATCGGATAGCCGCGATACAGCAGCACGCCGGCATCGCCATCGATGTAGGTGATCGCCGACTTGCAGCTGGCGGTGGCACCGAAGCCCGGGTCATAGGTGAAGCAGCCGGTCTCTTTCGGCAATTTGGCGATATCGACACAGGGCTGACCCAGCGTCGGGTGCAGCACAGGCATGGCGATCGTTTTGTCACCGGCACTCAAGGTGATCTGATCAAGCTCGGACACGGGAACCTCCAGTGGGGAGCGCAGCGCCTGGCCTGAGGCCATGCGCCAGCGCATGGGGAATCTTGGATTATCGCATACGCCACCAGGCGCAGGGGTTGGACGATCGTCGCAGGGAGCTGATCCGGATCAGGTTTCGCGCACGGCAAAACGGCCGCACGAAGGCGGCCGTCGGGGTCTTGCGGGGACGCTGCGCTTACTTCTGGTAGCGCTTGCGGAACCTGTCCACGCGACCACTGGTGTCCATGATCTTGTTCTGACCGGTATAGAACGGGTGCGAGGACGACGAGACTTCGACCTTGATCAGCGGGTATTCATTGCCATCTTCCCACTTCACCGTCTCTTTGCTGCCGAGGGTGGAACGGGTCAGGATCTTGAAGTCCGAGGTCACGTCCTGGAAGACGACGTCGCGGTATTCGGGATGGATGCCGGCTTTCATGGTGCGAACCTTGAATATGAAGTGGAACGGTTGTGAGCCGCGTATTCTAGCGGCAGTCCGGAGGGCATTGCAAGGGTGTCAGTGCCGGCGGCACCTTTTGCCGTTCACGAAGCCAACGCCTGCGCCAGCATGCCCTCGAAACGCGTTTGGTCGTAACGCATCAGGATGCTCACGTTGTCGGGCACGCCGGTCTGCCGATTCCAATCGACGATCGTGGCGCCGCGCGCGTGGGCGCCGGCGGTTTCCACCGCCAGCGGGCGCTCCAGCAGCGCCTGCGCACCCTCCGGCTGCAAGGCCAGCGCCATTGCCAGTGCGTCGGCGGCATGCCAGCGCTCGCCGCGGCCCTGCCTGGCCCAGGCACGGGTATGGGCGGAAATTCCGGCATAGAAGCGGGCGCGCGGCGAATCGCCGGCCAGCCAGCGCTCGACATCGGCGTGCTGGATCCCGTGCGCCAGCGTCGCCTCCCAATCCGCCAGCTCGATGCGCGGGAATGCCGAAAACACCAGATGCGCCGCTTCCGGATCGAACGCGATGTTGAACTCGGCCGCCGGGGTGATGTTGCCGTGCGCGGTCACCGCCCCCCCCATCACCACGCAGCGGGCCACGCGCTGCGGCAGGGTTGGATCGAGCTTGAGTGCCAGCGCCAGATTGGTCAGCGGGCCCAGCGCCACCAGCAGCAGCTTGCCGGCGTGTTCATGCGAGAGCCGCAGGATGGCCAGCGCCGCATGTTCGGTCTCGGCGTGGCGCGTGGACGGGGTGTAGCCGGTATCGCCGAAGCCGTCGCGACCATGCACGTAGGCGGCATCGCGGGCCGGGAACACCAGCGGCGCATCGGTGCCGGCGTACACCGGCACATCGATGCCGCAGACTTCGCACAACTTCAGTGCGTTGGCCACGGTGTGGCACAGGCCGACGTTGCCGGCGGCGATGGTCAGGCCCACGAGCTGGTGGCGCGGATCGCTGAACGCCATCAGCAGGGCCAGCGCGTCGTCCACGCCGGGGTCGGTGTCGATCAGCAGGGGGATGCGGTCAATATTCATCGCCGCATTATGACCACAAGCTGCCTGTTCAGCGGTAGCGGCGCAGGTAGCGTTTCTCGAACCACGCCTTGGCCCAGTGCATCGCCCGCAGCGGCGGCAGGGCACGGCCGTCATTGCCCTTGCGGGTCACCAGCATGCCGTGGCCGAGGGTGTCGATGATGCACACCAGTTCGGCGATGAACGCCTCGTCCACCGGCTCGCCGCGCAGGGTGCGCAGCAGGTTGCGGGCGGCCACCTCGGCCTGCAGGTCGGCCTGGTGCGCCTGCTTGGGCAGCCAGTCGGGGCCGGGATAGCTGCCGCCATCCCCTGCCACAAACGTGCAGGCAAAGCCTGGCACGCGGCACTGTGCATCCCCCTGCACGAAGCCACCGGGCGAGCGCGGCAGCGCCGTGTCGTCCAGCCACGCCGGCCCGGTCAGGCCGGGCATGAACACGATCATGTCGGCATCGATGCGGGTGGTTTCCAGTTGCACTGCGTCCGCTTCGAAGCGCTGCGGCTTTTCGCCCAGCACGGTGTCGATGCCGCGCCGCTGCATCTGTGTCAGGATCATCCCCACCGCCTTTTCGCCCAGCCGCTGGCCGGGTTTTTGCGAAGGACTGAAGAACACCAGCCGGAACCTGTCGCGGCGGCCCTGCTGGCGCAGCAGGGTGTCGATGCCGAACACGAATTCGAACACCGGCCCACCGCGCATGGCGATGGGTTCATTCGGGTTGCTGCCGAAGCCGAAACACAGCGTGCCACCTTGCAGGCGGGCCAGCCGGTCACGGATCGCCTCACCGGCATCCACGCCTTCGCAGGGAATGATGGCGTGCTCGATGCCCGGCAGCTTGCGCAGGAAGCGCGCGCCGCTGGCGATGACCAGGCCGTCGTTGGGCACGTCGCCGGCATCGGTGTGCAGGATGCGACCATCGGCCGACAGCCCGGTGGCCCGCGCGTGCTGGAAGCCGATGCGTTCGCGACGCAGGAAATTCTCCAGCGGCACCACCAGATCGGCACGGTTGCGTTTGCCGGCGGGCAACCAGATGGTGCCGGGCAGATAATGCAATTCCGCACGCGGTGCGACCAGGGTCAACGCGGCATCAGGGGCGTGCTTGCGCAGGGTGCGCAGGGCCGTCAGGCCGGCAAAGCCGGCACCGACAACGGTGATGCGGTCAGCTGCCATCCGAACCTCCGGTTACTGGATACCCAGCGCCTGCTTGAGCGTGCCTTCCAGCTTGGTGACACCGGCCTGCTTGCCCAGCGCCAACGCCGCTTCCGGGGTCATTCCGTCGAAATCCTTTTGCTCCAGTGCCAGCAGGGCGCCGGCGCGATTGCCGCTGGCGCAGTGCACCAGCACCCCGCCGCCGTGTTTCGGCGACAGCGCGGCGTGCAGCAGGCGGGCATTGTCGGCATTGATGCCATCGGCATGCGCCACCGGGATGTCGATGTAACGCAACCCCGCGGCGCGCACTTCGGCGGCCTCGTCGCGGCCTTGCAACTCGCCCGGCGCACGCAAGTTGATCACGGTACGGATGCCGTCGGCCTTGATCGCACGCCAGTCGCTGGCCGCCGGCTGGCCGGCGGTGTAGAGGCCCGGCAGCGGTTGCAGCAACGGGATCGATGGCGTGGCCGCGGCCTGCGGCGCGTGCGCACAGCCGGCCAGCAACGCGCTGCCCAGCGCCACTGCCAATGCAAGCGTCATGCGCTTCATGCCGACGCCTCCGGCGCGGGCACCAGTTCGTCGAAGGCGCGCAGGGCTTCCGCCGCGTAAATCATCGACGGGCCGGCGCCCATGTAGATCGCCATCGACAGGGTATCGAGGATTTCCGCGCGGCTGGCCCCGGCCTTGATCGCGGCCTTGGCGTGGAAGCCGATGCAGCCGTCGCAGCGTACCGCCACGGCAATGCCCATCGCGATCAGCTCCTTGGTCTTGACGTCCAGTGCACCGGGTTTGAGTGCCTCGCGGGCCAGCGACGAGAACCCGCGCATCGGCTCCGGGGCGCCCTCGCGCAGCTTGGTGATGGCGGCATTGAGATCGTCGATCAAGTCGGGATAGGACTGGCTCACGGGAATACTCCTGCAATCAAAGGTATTGGCGCGTCCAGCGCACGATATCAGCCGCGCCCATCGCACCGGCCTGGCGCGCAAGCTCCCGCCCCTGGCGGAACAGCACCAGGGTGGGGATGCTGCGAATGTCGAAGCGCCCACCCAATGCAGGCTGCGCCTCGGTATCCACCTTGGCCAGCCGCACCGCCGGCTCCAGCTGGGCGGCGGCGGCCTCGAACTGCGGCGCCATCATCCGGCACGGGCCGCACCACGGTGCCCAGAAATCCACCAGCACCGGCAGGTCGGCACGCTCGACGTGAGCATGGAAGCTTGCGTCGTCCAGCGCCAGCGGATGTGCCGCGAACAGCACCGCGCCGCACTTGCCGCATTTCGGATCGTCCACCAGCCGCGCCTGCGGCACCCGATTGAGTGCGTTGCAGCGCGGGCAGGCGACGACCCGGGTTGTCGCTTCGATGGTCATGTCGCCTCCTCCGCAGGCAGCTCACGCCGCTTCAACACGTAATACAGCAACGGGATCACCACCAGCGTGAGGACGGTGCTGACCAGGATGCCGAAGATCAGCGAAATCGCCAGGCCGTTGAAGATCGGATCGTCGAGGATGAAGAACGCGCCCAGCATTGCCGCCACGCCGGTCAACACGATCGGCTTGGCGCGCACCGCGCAGGCATCGATCACGGCGTCCACCAGCGGCACGCCGCGTTCGGTTTCCTGGTTGATGAAGTCCACCAGCAGGATCGAGTTGCGAACAATAATTCCGGCCAGCGCGATCATGCCGATCATCGAAGTGGCAGTGAACTGCTTGCCCAGCAGCGCGTGGCCGGGCATCACCCCGATCACGGTCAGCGGGATCGGCGCCATGATAACCAAGGGAACCAGATAGCTGCGGAACTGCGCCACCACCAACAGGTAGATCAGCACCATGCCGGCGGCGTAGGCAATGCCCATGTCGCGGAAGGTCTCGTAGGTGATCTGCCATTCGCCGTCCCACTTCACCGCATAGCCGCTGGTGTCGGCCGGCTGGGTGATGTAGGTCTGCGCCAGCGTTTGCCCGGCCACCTTGTGCTCATCCAGCTGGCCGACGATGCCGAACATGCCGTACAGCGGGCTGTCCAGCTTGCCGGCTTCATCCGCGGTCACGTAGACCACCGGCAGGCCGTCCTTGTGGTGGATGGCGCCGTCCCACGTCGCCTTCTCCACCCGCACCAATTCCGACAGCGGCACCAGCTGGCCCTGCGCGCCGCGCACCTTCAGCGCCAGCAGCGACGCCAGCGATGCCTGATCCGGCGCCGGCAGGCGCAGCCGCACCGGGCGCGGATACTTCGATGCGCCGTCGTGCACGTAGGTGGCGTCCAGCCCCGACACACCCAACGCGATGGCATCGGCAATTGCAGATTGCGGCACGCCCAGCCGCGCAGCGCGCTCGCGATCCACCACGATCTGCTCGCGCGGCGCAGCGGTCTCCACGCTGGTGTCGATATCGACGATACCCTCCGTCGTGGCGAAACGTTCCTGCGCCAGTGCCAGTGCCACCTTGCGCTGGCCGGCGTAGTCCGGGCCATAGACTTCGGCCACCAGCGGCGAGAGCACCGGCGGGCCGGGCGGCACCTCCACCACCTTCACCGAGGCACCGTATTTCGCGCCGACCTTGGCCAGCATCGGCCGCATCGCCAGCGCGATCGCGTGGCTCTGGCGCTTGCGCGCGTGCTTGTCGACCAGATTGACCTGCAGATCGCCGACATTGCTGCCGCTGCGCAGGAAATACTGCCGCACCAGGCCGTTGAAGTTGATCGGCGCGGCGGTGCCGGCGTAGGCCTGATAGTCCAGCACTTCCGGCACCGTATCGACCTTTGCGGCCAGTTCGGCCAGCAGCGCATTGGTCTGCTCCAGCGTGCTGCCTTCCGGCATGTCCACCACCACCTGCACTTCCGACTTGTTGTCCAGCGGCAGCATCTTCAGCACCACCAGCTTGAATACCGCCAGCGAGGCGGCCAGCAGCACCAGCCCCGCCATGCCGGCAAACAGCAGGCCACGCTTGCGCGCCGCAGCGTCGCCGCGCAGGAACGGGCTCATCACTTTTTCGAACAGACGGTGCAGCCAGCTTGCCTGCTTCTCTTCATGCACATGGTCGCCTTCGGCCGCATGCCCATGCCGCGCCAGCAGTTTCAGCGACAGCCACGGGGTGACGGTCAGCGCGATGGCCAGCGACAGCAGCATGCCCACCGAAGCGTTGATCGGGATCGGCCGCATGTACGGGCCCATCAGCCCGGAGACGAACGCCATCGGCAGCAGTGCCGCGATCACGGTGAAGGTGGCCAGGATGGTCGGCCCGCCCACTTCGTCCACCGCCGGCGGGATCGCTTCGAACAGGCGCTTGCCATCGCGTGCCATGTGCCGGTGGATGTTCTCCACCACCACGATGGCATCGTCGACCAGAATGCCGATGGAAAAAATCAGCGCGAACAGCGAGACGCGGTTGAGGGTGAAGCCCATCATCTTCGAGGCGAACAGGGTCACCGCCAGCGTCAGCACCACCGCGCTGCCAACGACGATCGCCTCGCGCCAGCCCAGCGCGAACAGCACCAGCAGCACCACGCTGAAAGTGGCGAAAATCAGCTTCTGGATCAGCTTCTGCGCCTTGGCGCTGGCGCTGGCGCCGTAGTCGCGGGTCACGCTGACCTGCACGCCCTGCGGGATCAATTCGCCTTTGAGCTGGGCAACGCGCTGGGTAATCGCGGTGGTGATGTCGCTGGCATTGCTGCCGGGTTTTTTCGCAATCGCGATGGTGACTGCCGGCGCGCTGCCGGTCTTCGGCCCCGCACGTCCGGCGGGTGCGCCGTGCCAGACGTACTGGCGGGCGATGTCGCCGCGCGCTTCGATCTTCGCCACATCGGACAGCAGCAGCGGCTTGCCACCCTGGCTGCCGATGACGAGGCCGGCCACGTCGTCGGCACTGGCCAGATATGCACCCGCCGTCACCGGTACCGCGCCCTGCGCCGCGTCCACGCGTTCGCCGGCCTGGTGCACCAGATTCGCCGCCTGCAGCGCCTGCGCGAGGTCGCCTGCGCTCATGCCGTAGGCGGCCAGCCTGGCCGCGTCCAGCGTGACCAGCACGCTGCGGTCGGGCGCGCCGATGGTGTAGACGTCGCGGGTGCCGGAGACGCGCTTGAGCTCGGCTTCCAGTGAATGTGCCACTTCGCCCAGCGCGGCGGCGTCGGTGTGCGGGTCATCGCTCCACAGGGTCAGCGCCATCACCGGCACGTCATCGATCCCCTTGGGCTTGACGATAGGCTGGCCCACGCCGGCGCGCTGCGGCAGGAAGTCCGCGTTCGAGAACACCTGGTTGTACAGGCGCACCAATGCCGGCTGACGCTGCACGCCCACTTCGAACTCCACCGTCAGCACCGCCATGCCGGGCCGGCTGATGGAGTAAACGTGCTTGACGCCTTCGATTTCCGAGAGCTTCTGCTCCAGCGGCGTGGCCACCCACTGCTCGACGTCGCGGCTGCTGGCGCCATCGAAGGGAACGATGACGTTGGCCATGGTCACGTCGATCTGCGGCTCTTCCTCGCGCGGGGTGATCGCCACCGCCAGCAGGCCGAGCAGCAATCCCACGATCGCCAGGATCGGAGTCAGCGGATTGCGCTGGAACGCCGCCGCCAGCCGTCCGGAAATACCGAAGCGCTGCCCGTCAGTCACGGCTCGCCTCCGCCGCCTTGCGCTGCGCGGCAATCGCTTGGGTGGCGGCCACCGGATCGCTGGCCACCACTTCGCCCGCCTTCAGCCCGGCAATCACCTCCACCGTCGCCCCATCGCGCGCACCCAGCCGCAGCTGGCGCAACAGCAGGCGTCCGCCGTCCACCACGTACACGCCGGACAACTCGCCGCGCTGCGCAATACTGGCGGCGGGGATGCGCACGCCTGCCGGCGTGCCGGCATTGCCCTGCGCATCGGCGCTGAACACCACCTTGGCAGTGGTGCCGGGCGCCGGCTGCGGGTTGAGTGCCGGCAGGTTCACGCGCACGTTGACGCTGTGGCTGGCCGGATCGGCGGCCGGGAACACGATGACCTGCGCCGGTGTCACCTTGCGGCCATCGGCCAGCCAGACCTGCGCGCGCGCGTCGCCGCGAATGGCATCGGCGCGGCTTTGCGGCACGGCAACCTCGATGCGCAGCGACTCGGGCGCATACACCGTCAGCAGCGGCATGCCGGGGGCAACGGTCTCGCCGGGCTCGACGTCGCGCCGCGCCACCACGCCGTCGAACGGCGCACGCACCACGGTGTAGTTCGCCTGCTGCGCGGCCTGCGCCAGCATCGCTGCGGCGGCGTTGCGCGCGGCCGTCGCCGAGTCGCGCGCTGCCCGCGCCTGGTCGATCTGCGCTTTCGAGACGTACTGCGCATCGGCCAGCGCG
>JAGWUF010000027.1 GCA_028868545.1 Lysobacteraceae bacterium
GTGTCTGGCGACGCGATGGCCCGCGCGCTGGGCTGGTGCGAGTATCTGGAAGGCCACGCGCGCCGCATCTACGCACCCGGCACCGACAACGGGCTTACTGCCGCCCATGCGCTGCTGCGCAAGCGCGCCGACCTGCCGGACGGGTTCACGGCGCGCGACGTGTACCGGCGCTGCTGGTCGGGGCTGGATGATCCCGACACCGTGGCCGAGGCGCTGGGCGTACTGGTCGAGTACGGCCACCTGCACGAATCCGCCGAACAAACCGGAGGCCGACCGATGACGGCTTACAGGTGGGCGTCATGAGCGGGTGGCGTGACCGACTGGCGGCGCTGACTACAGAAACAGCCGGGAAATGCCCGGATAGGGAACTGACAGAACTGACAAAAGGGGCTTTTGGCAGTTTTGACAGTGCGCAGGATGAGCATTTCCCGCTGAAACAGGATGCTGCCCACACCGTCGCCACCATGCGCGCGTACCTGCTGAAGCTCGCCGCCGAGGAAGGTATCCCGTCCGGCGTGGTGCATCGCATGACGGACGCGGACGTAGCGAGCTACGCAGCGGTTCCCGACTTCACCGAACGGAACTACCGGGCGCACCTGCGCGCGCTGGCCGCGTCCGCCGACATGGATGCAGGCAAGGTGCCGGCGATCTGGCGCGGCGTACAGACGGCGATCTGCGGCGGCTGCGGCCCGGTGCTGCTGGAGCTGGGCGCACCCGACCGGGTAGGCAATTGCCCGTGGTGTTTCAGGCGCAGGGCAGGCAAGGCGATACCGACGCCGACGGGGGAGCGATGACCGACTACCCAGCCACGGAAGAACTGGCCACCGCCGACGGCTACCTGTCCCGCTGCAAGCCGCACTTGAATCGGCTGCAACGGGATCGGCGGGCTCGCATGGTGCGGATCGACTACATGCCCAGCGCGGCGGCGCTGGCGGCCATCGAGGCCAAGCGCGGGCGTTGGCATCCGTTGAACACGAACAGCGGGGTTATCGACGCGATCCTGACCGAGTGGGCGGAGCTGACCGGAATAAACTGCGGCGAAGTAGAGAGGCCCAAGAGTCCGGGCAGGGAGTCGGGATTGTGTGGCCAGTACGCGCAGGCGCGTATGAGTCCGATTGCAGAGCGTTCCGCGCGCGCGCAAGAGTCCGGCGGGGTGACCGGAATAACGGCACGCATCGCGGGCGCGCGCGCAGGCGCGTATGACTCCGGCAGGGCAACCCTGCGCGTCCAGTGTGGGGCGAAGCGCCACCGCGACGGCCAGCCCTGCCAAGCCAAGAGCGAACCCGGCAAGCGCAGGTGCAGATTCCACGGCGGGCGATCCACCGGCCCCAAGACGCCAGAGGGCAAGGCGCGCGCGCTGGCGAATCTGCGGCAGAACCGGAGGCCGTGAAGCGGGGGCCGTGAAGCGGGGGCGTCGCGCCGGGATGGCGGTATTTTTGGCGGTACGAAATGCGGCCATATGTGCATGACGTAGCAATAGCAGCACCTGTAGGCTTAAGTCGGTTCCCCTCTTGGCACCATGTACCGGTTTCAGACAGTCCCGCAAAGACTCACGAAACCCCTGAAACCCGCCAGATAGGCGGGTTTTTTTGTTGCCTGCCGTTCCGTGGCGTCCCATTGCAGCGCGCACAATGTGAGGGTATCAAGTTGAACCGCCACCATATTTCGCTGGATGCGTCGGAGTTGAAGTCCGGGGGGCAGAATTCCTGCCTCGCAGGCAGGTACGATGGCGGTCTCCCATCGGTGCACTGCAGAGGGCCAGACGATGTTCGATCGACTTTCGCGTAGCTGGAATCTGGTGAAGGCCAGTGCCGGTGTGCTGGTGCAGGACGAGGAACTGCTGGTGTTTCCCCTGCTGTCGGCGATCTGCACGGTGCTGGTGGCGGCGGCGTTCGTGTTGCCGGCACTCGGGCTCGGGGCGCTGGACGGGCTGCGAAGTGATGGTGGCGGGATCTCGGTGCTGGCGTACGTGCTGGGGTTCCTGTTCTATCTGGTGCAGTACTTCGTGATCTTCTTTTTCAATTCGGCGCTGGTCGGGGCGGCCTTGATTCGCCTCGATGGCGGCAACCCGACGCTGCGGGACGGGCTGCGCATTGCCTCCAGCAAGCTGGTGCCGATCCTGGGGTATGCGGCCATTGCCGCCACCGTGGGGTTGATCCTGCGCTCGTTGCAGGAGCGTTCCGGCTGGTTGGGCCGGATCGTGGCGGGCATGCTGGGCGTGGCATGGACCCTGGCGACGTTCCTGGTGGTGCCGGTGTTGGTCAGCCGCGATATCGGCCCGATCGATGCGGTCAAGGAAAGTGCGCTGCTGCTGAAGCGGACCTGGGGCGAGAACCTGATCGGCCAGGGCGGCGTCGGGCTGGTGTTCGGGATGATCTTCGTCGCCTTGTCGGTGGTCGCGGTGGTGGTCATCGTGTTTGCCGCGATGAGCGGCAGCGTCATGGTCATCGGCTCGGTGGCGGCGCTGCTGGTCATTGCCTTCCTGCTGGTGGCCCTGACCCATGCAGCCCTTTCCGGCATTTATTCGGCGGCGCTGTATCGCTATGCGATGGGGGCGGAGGCCGGCTCCGGCTTCGATGGCCACTTGCTGCAGCAGGCATTTGCCACGAAATGATCGGCGGGCGATGCCTGCCGCCAGGGCGCGATTGCCGAGGCAGCCACGCAAGCATTTCGTTGCAAGAGTGGAGCTCTGCGTGTTGAAATTGCCGGCATCGTTCTGATTTCGGGAATAAATGCATGCAGGATCTCAACGACCTGTACTACTTCGCCGCGGTGGTCGATCACGGCGGGTTTGCCGCGGCCGAGCGTGCCTTGGGCATCCCCAAGTCGCGTCTGAGCCGGCGCATCAGTGCGCTTGAAAGCGAGCTGGGCGTGCGTCTGCTGCAACGCTCGACGCGGCGGTTCGCGGTGACCGACGTGGGGACCAGCGTGCATCGGCATGCGCAATCGATGCTGGCCGAAGCGCAGGCGGCGCGTGAAGTGGTGGATCATCTCAGCGCCGAGCCGCGCGGCTCGGTACGGGTCAGCGTGCCGGTGTCGATGGCGCAGCAGCAGTTCCCCAAGTTGTTGCCGGAATTCATGGCGCTGTACCCGAAGGTGCGGGTGCAGATGACCATCAGCAATCGTCGTGTGGACGTCATCAACGAGGGCGTGGACGTGGCGATCCGCGTGCGCAGCAAACTGGACGACGATGGCAGCCTGGTGATGCGCAGTTTTGGCCAGATCCAGGAGTTGCTGGTGGCCAGCCCGCAATACCTGAAGCGTGCAGGGCGGCCGCAGTCGCCCGAGGAATTGACCGAGCATGTCACCCTCAGTGTCAGCGAGGACGAGGCGCGCCAGCGCTGGGAATTGCACGGGCCCGATGGCGAAGTGCGGCGCATCGATCTGCAACCGCGCATCACCGGGTTCGACTTCCCGATGATGTTGACGATGGCGCGCGATGGCATCGGCATCACCTTGTTGCCGGAAACCGTGTGTGCCGATTCGGTGCGGCGGGGCGAGCTGGAAGTGGTGCTGCCGCAATGGCGGCTGCCGCAGGGCATTGCGCATGCCGTGTTCGCGTCGCGTCGCGGCATGTTGCCGGCAGTGCGGGTGTTCATCGATTTCCTTGCGGAACGCCTGCCGCCGATGCTGGAAGCGGCCCGCCTGGAATGCGGCGATCCCGAATGCGAGCAGCGCAAGAATGCGCGCGGCAAGCGCACTGCCGCGCACTGAGGACGCGGTGCTGGCGTAGTGCCGGAGGGCCCGGGCATGCGACAATGGCCGCCGCCTCGGAGAGATGGCCGAGCGGTTTAAGGCACCGGTCTTGAAAACCGGCGAAGGCTCAAACCTTCCGTGGGTTCGAATCCCACTCTCTCCGCCAAACGTCCACCCAGCGCCGCCAATGGCAGGAATGCATCGCCCATGCACGGCTCAGACGCAATGGATGCAACCGCGGTACCGGCCTCGGTCGATCCGCCCTCCGTCGACCTGCACTGGATGCAGCATGCCCTGGGTCTGGCGGCGCGTGCACGTGACGAGGACGATGAAATTCCGGTAGGTGCGGTGGTGGTGGATGCCGCCGGCAACCTGGTTGGCGAGGGCTGGAATCGCAATATCCGCGAACATGACCCCAGTGCGCACGCGGAAATCATGGCACTGCGCCGGGCCGGTCAGACGTTGCGCAACCATCGCCTGCCGGGCTGCACCCTGTACGTCACCCTGGAGCCGTGCGCGATGTGTGCAATGGCGATGGTGCACGCGCGCGTGGCACGGGTGGTGTTTGCCGCCCGCGATCCCAAAACCGGTGCCGCCGGCAGTGTGTTCGATCTGCTGCAGGATCCGCGTCACAACCATCAGCTGGCGGTGGAAGGCGGGCTGTTGGCAGAGCAGGCGGGGCCGATGTTGACGGCGTATTTCCGGGCCAAGCGCGCGAAAGCGTGAAGGCGTTGCAGCGGTGCGACGGGTGACTGAAAAGTGAATGCGCAATACCGACGAACGGTGGCTTGCGCGGCCGGAATTTAGCTCTTTCCTAACACCCGTCCGGGTAGTGTCGCTGCACCGGAGAAAAACTTCGTGCCGCGCAAAGCGCCTCGGAAAATCGCTCCGGCCACCCGACCCGATCCCCTCCAGGCGCAACGCCCGCGAGATCGGGTCTTTTTTTGCTTGTCCTGTTTGCTCTGCTTGCGCGCTTCGTTCAGCGGCCGCGCCGCTCCACTTCGCCTTGCATCCGGCCCTGTTGATCCACCACCACACGGGCGCGGACATGCCGGTAGTAGTAGCTGGCGCGATACAGGCCGGCATCGTCGCCGGTGCCGCGTTCGCAGAGCTGGTCGATCTTGCGCTGCGCCAGCAAGGTCAGGAATGTTTCCACGTCCAGCCCCAGCGCGGCAGCAACCGGTGCCGCTTCGATCTCGATCTCGGGCCTGGGGTTGAGCGCGATGGGAATGGCCCTGCCGGGCTTTGCCTGCTGCATGGCTGGCAGTGTCGCCCCGGCAGTTGCAGACTGCGTTGATGTGGGTCAGGGCCATGAAAAAAAACAGGGCCCGGCGGGCCCTGTGGTGTTGGCGGACGTCTGCCGATGTCAGTTGACGTTCTGCAGATCCCGCAACTGGCGCGGCACGCTGGCGAAATACGCGGCCAGATCGGCGATCTGCTGGTCGTTCAACCCCTTGGCCTGCGCGCCCATCACGTCGGCGGTGGCACCGGCGCGGGTGCCGTTGCGATAGGCCTGCAGGGAATGACCGAGGTAGTCGGCATACTGGCCGCCGATCTTCGGATACATGCCGTCGATCGGGGCATTGCCGTCGGCACCGTGGCAGGAAGCGCAGGCCGCAACACCCTGTGCGCCCTTGGTGGCGATGTCGTGGCCGGCCTGGGCATTGCCGACCGGCAAGCCGGCCGACGAGGTGGTGTGGGCGGCTTCGGCAGCGCCGGCGGCTCCACCTTCGGTGTTGCTGCTGCAAGCAGACAGGGCAAACGCACAGGCCATGGCCAGCACAGGCAGGGAGAATTTGATCATGGTGCGGCTCACTTCAGGCTGGAGAGGTAGGCGGCGATGTCGGCAATGTCCTGCTCGGAAAAGCTTTCTGCCTGGGCCTGCATGGTGGGGTGCTTGCGCTTGCCGGTGCGGTATTCGGTGAGGGCATTGCGCAGATAGGTTTCCGACTGCCCGCCGATCATCGGGACGTGATAGCTGGGATAGGCGTTCTTGTAGCCGGTCAGGCCATGGCAACCCTTGCAGGTATAGACCAGGCCCTTGCCGCGGCTGGCCACGCCGGCCGCCGCCGGGGATGCAGCAGGCGTTGCGGCAGCGGCGGGTGCCGCCGCAGTGGCAGGTGCGGGGGGATCCTGGGCGGTCACGGCAAAGGCCGTCAAAAGCAGGGCAAGGCTTGCGGCAATCGGCAGCAGTCGCATCATCGGGCGGTTCCGGTGGATGGATTCGAATGTGGTCACGGCGGGCAGGAGTCGGCAGCCGTTCAGGCGAGTATAGCGGTGAATGCCGTGCGCATCACATTGCGTCTCATCCGCAGCTTCGCGACACGGATTTTTTCTGCACCATGACCTTCGGCGGATGCGGGGATGGATTTGGCTACTGATATACTTGACTACAACACCAGTCAATGCGAACCCCCATGCCCACGATGTCTCTTTCCCATGCCCAACGTCCCGGCCAGATGCTCCGGTTGGCCCGCTTGAGTTTGCTTGCGCTGGCGTTGGGGTTGGCGGCCTGCAAGGGCGGCGGCACGGGTGCCGCCGGCAAGCCCGATGCCAAGGCCAACAAGGGGCCGGAAGCCGTCCCGGTGGAAGTGGTGGCCGCCAGTTTGCGTTCGATCAGCGCCAGCTACAGCGGCACCGCCGCGCTGGAGGCCCGCGCCGATGCACAGGTGGTTTCCAAGACCTCCGGGATCGCCCTGAAGGTGCTGGCCGACGTGGGCCAGCATGTCAGCGCCGGGCAGACCCTGGTCAGCATCGACCGCGACCGCGCGGTGCTGCAGGAAGCCCAGGCCGAGGCGCAGGTGCGCAAGCTGGAAGCCAACTATCGGCGTGCCACCCAGTTGGCCGAACAGAAGATGGTCAGCGTGAACGATGTCGACCAGTTGCGTTTCGACCTCGACAACGCGCGCGCCCAGCTGCGCATGACCAAACTCGAGCTGGCCTACGGCAATGTCACCGCGCCCATTTCCGGCATCGTGTCGACGCGCGACATCAAGCCCGGCAATTTCGTGCAGATCAACACGCCGATTTTCACCATCGTCGATACCTCGCGGCTGGAGGCCACCTTGAACGTGCCCGAGCGCGAAATCGAAGTGCTCAAGCCTGGCCAGCCGGTGCAGTTGCTGGTGGATGCACTGCCCGGCAAGACCTTCGAGGGCAGCATCAACCGGGTCTCGCCGGTGGTGGATGCCGGCAGCGGTACCTTCCGGGTGATCAGTGCGTTCGAGGGCGGCGGTCTGCTGCAACCGGGCATGTTCGGGCGCATCAAGATCCGTTACGACCAGCGCGCCGATGCGCTGGTGATTCCGCGCAATGCACTGCTGGACGATGGCACCGACCCGGCGGTGTTCGTGGTGCGTGCGGGCAAGGCGGCGCGGGTGGCACTGAAGCTGGGCTATGACGATGGCCCGTGGGTGGAAGTGCGCAGCGGTTTGAAGGCCGGGGACGAGGTGGTGGTGGCCGGCAAGTCGGCGCTGCGTGAAGGCAGTGCGGTGAAGGTGCTGGAGGGTGCAGGCAAGCCGACGGCTGCCGGCAAGCCGGTGCAGGCCGCCCGATGAGCCCGTCCGACCTGCACGACCCGCTGCACCCGCCGGGCGGCGGTTTCAGCCTGGTGGAATTTGCCACCCGCAGGCGCGTCACCATCGCGATGATGACGTTGACGCTGGTGTTGTTCGGCCTGATTGCGCTGGGCAGCCTCAAGGTCAACCTGCTGCCGGATCTGAGCTATCCCACCTTGACCGTGCGCACCGATTATCCCGGCGCGGCCCCTTCGGAAGTGGAAACCCTGATTTCGCAGCCAGCCGAAGAGGCGCTGGGCGTGGTCAAGGGGCTGCGCAAGTTGAAGTCGGTCTCGCGCACCGGCCAGAGCGATGTGGTGCTGGAGTTTGCCTGGGGCACCAACATGGATCAGGCCAGCCTGGACGTGCGCGACAAGATGGAGGCGCTGCAGTTTCCGCTGGATGCCAAAGCCCCGGTATTGCTGCGTTTCAACCCATCCACCCAGCCGATCATGCGGCTGGCACTGTCGCCCAAACAGGCAGGCAGCGGCGATGAGGAAATCCGCCAGTTGATGGAACTGCGCCGGTTTGCCGATGAAGACCTGAAACGCAAGCTGGAGCCGGTGGCCGGCGTGGCCGCGGTGAAGGTAGGTGGTGGTCTGGAGGACGAAGTCCAGGTGAACGTGGATCAGCGCAAGCTGGCGCAGCTGGGCTTGAGCCTGGATACGGTGATCCAGCGATTGCAGCAGGAGAACGTGAATGTCTCCGGCGGGCGGTTGGAAGAGGGTTCGCAGCGCTACCTGGTGCGTACCGTCAACCAGTTCGCGGATGTCGAAGAAATCCGCAACATGCTGCTGACCACGAAGGCGGCCGCCAGCAGCAACAGCGGCACCCAGCAGGCGATGCGGGTGGCGGCAGCCAGCGGCAATGCCAGCGTGATGGCGGCGCTGTCGCAGGGCGGATCGAACAGTGCCGCCGGCAGCCAGGCGATTCGGCTGAAAGACGTGGCCGAAGTGCGCCAGGGCTACAAGGAACGCGAGGCGATCATCCGTCTGGATGGCCGCGAAACCGTGGAATTGGCGATCTACAAGGAAGGCGACGCCAATACCGTGTCCACCGCCGATGCGTTGGAAAAGAAGCTGAAGGAGATTCGCGAAAAATTGCCGCGCGGGGTCGAGCTGACCACGATTGAAGACCAGTCGGTCTTCATCCGCAATGCCATCCACAGCGTGAAGTTCGATGGCGTGCTGGGCGGCATCCTGTCGATCCTGATCATCTTCCTGTTCCTGCGCGATGGCTGGAGCACCTTCGTCATTTCGCTGTCGCTGCCGGTCTCGATCATCGCCACCTTCTTCGTGATGGGGCAGCTGGGTCTGAGCTTGAACGTGATGTCGCTGGGCGGGTTGGCGTTGGCCACCGGCCTGGTAGTGGACGACTCCATCGTGGTGCTGGAGTCGATTGCCAAGGCGCGCGAACGCGGGCTGGGCATCCTCGACGCCACGATTGCCGGCACCCGCGAAGTCAGCATGGCGGTGGTGGCCTCCACCCTGACCACGATCGCGGTGTTCCTGCCGCTGGTGTTCGTGCAGGGCATCGCCGGGCAGTTGTTCCGCGACCAGGCCTTGACCGTGGCGATTGCCATCGCGGTTTCGCTGGTGGTGGCGATGACCTTGATCCCGATGCTGAGTTCGCTGAAAGGCCGTGCGCCGTTGGGCTTTCCTGACGAAGCGCCGCATCCGCGCTGGCAGGCCCGGAAAACCTGGCAGAAGCCGGTGATGTACAGCGGGCGCGGCGTGGGTGCGCTGTTCCGCTACGGCTTCTTCGGCGTGGCCTGGGCCATCGTGCGGGTCTGGCGGGGGCTTGGCGCGGTGGTGGGGCCGGTGATGCGCAAGGCCAGCGATCTGGCAATGGCCCCGTATGCACGTGCCGAACGCGCCTACATCAGGGTTCTGCCGGCGGCGTTGTCACGCCCCGCGCCGATCCTGCTGGTGGCCGCCAGCGCGTTTGCGCTGACCCTGGCGGTGGTGCCCTTGCTGGGCACCGACCTGATCCCGCAGCTGGCGCAGGACCGCTTCGAAATGACCGCCAAACTGCCGCCCGGCACGCCACTGGCCAGGACCGATGCGCTGGTGCGCGAGGTGCAGGCGGCCCACGCCAAGGATGCGGGTGTGCGCGTGCTGTATGGCGTGTCCGGCACCGGCACGCGGCTGGATGCCAGCCCGACCGAGAGCGGCGAGAACATCGGCAAGCTGACCGTGGTGATGGACGGCAATGCGCACGAAGCACCGCTGACCGAGGCCCTGCGCAAGACCATGCGCGACCACCCGGGCGTGCAGGTGGATTTCAGCCGGCCGGAATTGTTCAGCCTGTCGCCGCCGCTGGAAATCGAAGTGGAAGGCCAGGATCTGGATGTGATTCGCGATGCCGGCAACAAGCTGGCGCGGATGCTGCGTGCCAATGGCCACTATGCGGACGTGAAATCCACGGTGGAGCAGGGCTTCCCCGAGATCCAGATCCGCTTCGATCAGGACCGTGCGGCGGCACTGGGCCTGACCACCCGCCAGATCGCCGATGCCGTGGTGAAGAAGGTGCGCGGCGAAGTCGCCACCCGCTACAGCTTCCGCGACCGCAAGATCGACGTGCTGGTGCGGGCCGAAGAAAGCGACCGCGCCTCGGTGGACGACATCCGGCATTTGATCGTGAATTCCAGCAAGGGCGCACCGGTGGAGCTGGCGGCGGTGGCCAGCGTCACTGCCACCACCGGCCCCAGCGAGATCCATCGCGCCGACCATCGCCGGGTGGCGATCGTCTCCGCCAATTTGCGCGGGATCGACCTGGGCAATGCCATCCGCGAAGTGGAGTCGCTGGTGGCGGCCAACCCGCTGGGGGTGGACATCGGCATGCAGATCGGCGGGCAGGGCCAGGAGCTGGATGAATCCATCCGCTCGCTGGTGTTCGCGTTCGCGCTGGCGGTGTTCCTGGTCTATCTGGTGATGGCCTCGCAGTTCGAATCGCTGCTGCACCCGTTCGTGATCCTGTTCACCATCCCGCTGGCGATGGTGGGTGCGGTGGCGGCACTGCTGTTGACGCGTTCGGTGATTTCGGTGGTGGTGTTCATCGGCCTGATCCTGCTGGTGGGCTTGGTGGTGAAAAACGCCATCATCCTGATCGACAAGGTCAATCAATTGCGCGAGGAAGGCGTGGCCAAGCGCGAGGCGCTGGTGGAAGGCGCACGTTCGCGCCTGCGTCCGATCATGATGACCACGTTGTGCGCGGTGTTCGGCTTCCTGCCGCTGGCGCTGGCCTTCGGCGACGGTGCCGAAGTGCGCAGCCCGATGGCGGTGACGGTGATCGGCGGTTTGCTGGTGTCCACCTTGCTGACCCTGGTGGTGATTCCGGTGGTGTATGACCTGCTGGATCGCAAGCCGGACGAGTTCTACGCCGAGCGTGGCCGGCGTGCGCGCAAGGATGCCGAGGCGGTGGCGAACGTGGTTTCGCACGAGCACGATCCGCTGAATGGTGGCGTGAAGGGTTGATGCGATGAACATCACCGAGTTGTCCATCCGCCGTCCGGTCACCACCATCATGCTGTTCGTGTCGATGGTGGTGATCGGCCTGATCGCCTCGTTCCGGTTGCCGCTGGAATCGCAGCCGGAAGCCAGTGCGCCGTTCTTCTTCGTGCAGTTGCCGTACCAGGGTTCCACGCCGGAAGAGGTCGAGCGCAACCTGGTGCGGCCGATCGAGGAAGCGCTGTCCACCATGTCCGGCATCAAGTCGATGAAGGCCAATGCCAGTGCCGATGGCGGCGGGGTGTTCGTGCAGTTTGCCGACTGGGGCCGCGATGTGGCGGTGGCGGCATCCGAGGCGCGCGAGCATATCGATGCGATTCGCGACCAGTTGCCGGATGATTTCAAGCGCTATTTCGTGCGGCGCTGGAGCACCGGCGACCAGGAGGCGATGAGCTTGCGCCTGACCAGCAGCGAAAACCTGACGGCGCGCGGCGAGCTGATCGACAAGAGCATCAAGCGCCGGCTGGAGCGCTTGCCCGGCGTGGCCCGCATCGAAGTGGAAGGCGTGCCGGTGCAGGAAGTGGTGGTGGCGATCGAGCCGGATCGGCTGACTGCCAATGGCGTGGTGTTGAACGAGCTGGTCAGCCGCCTGCAATCGGCCAATTTCTCGGTGTCTGCGGGTGAAATCACCGACGCCGGGCGTCGCCTGCGGATCCAGCCCAAGGGCGAGATGACCGACCTGGCGCAGCTGCAGCAGATGCCGATCAACACCCGCGGCGTGCGCCTGGGCGATATCGCGGATGTGGCCCTGCAGCCGCAGCGGATGAACTACGTGCGCCAGATCGACGGCCGCCCCAGCGTCGGCGTGGACATCTACAAGGAGCGCGCGGCGAATCTGGTGGATCTGTCGCGGGCGGTGCGTGCCGAGTTGGACGTGCTCAGGCAGGATCCTGCATTGAAAGGCGTGACGATCAATGTCGTCGATGACCAAGGCAAGGAAGTCACCAGTTCGTTGCTGGCACTGGCCGAAGCCGGCGGAATCGGTTTGCTGCTGTCGGTGGCAGTGCTGTATTTCTTCCTGCGCCACTGGCCCTCCACCTTGATGGTGACCACCGCCATCCCGATCTGTTTCATCATGACCCTGGGCTTCATGTATTTCGCCGGGATCACCCTCAACATCCTGTCGATGATGGGGTTGCTGCTGGCGGTGGGCATGCTGGTGGACAACGCGGTGGTGGTGGTGGAAAGCATCTACCAGGAACGCGAGAAATATCCCGGCCAGCCACGACTGGCCTCGGTGATCGGCACCCGCCACGTGGCCATCGCGCTGTCTGCCGGCACCTTGTGCCATTGCATCGTGTTCCTGCCGATGATGTTCGGCGAGAAGAACATGCTGACCATCTTCCTGGCCCAGCTGGCGGTGACCATTTCGGTGTCGCTGCTGGCATCGTGGCTGGTGGCGATCAGCTTGATCCCGATGCTGTCGGCGCGGATGAAAACACCGCCGGCGGTGAAATCCCCCTTCATCACCCGGTTGCAGACACGCTATGCCAGGTTGCTGCGCTGGACGCTGGAGCATCGCGGCTGGAGCGTGACCGGCATCGTGCTGATCATCGCCCTGAGCATGATCCCGATCACCTTGAGCAAAGGGGATTCGGGCAACGAGGATGATCCCAGCAAGGTCGGCATCTTCTACCAGTGGCAAGGCTCCTATTCCAAGGAGGAAATGGGCAAGGTGGTGGCCGAGGTGGAGAAGTTCATCAATGCCCACCACAAGGAATTCGCCGTCAAGCAGATCTACTCGCGCTATGCCGAGCAGGGCTGGGCGATGACCCAGGTGGAATTGACGGTCAAGGATCCAGCCCGGGCCAAGGCGATCCAGGACAAGATTCGCGAAGGCTTGCCGAAATCGGCACGCGCCAACATCGGCATGGGCCGCCAGGGCGGCATGGGCGGCGGCAGCGACCAGAGCATTTCCTTCAGCCTGACCGGCGATTCCACCCAGGTGCTGAAGACCCTGGCCGAGGACATCATGCCGATCCTGGGCAAGGGCAGGAATCTGCGCGATGTGCGAGTGGATACCGGCGACGCCAACAGCGAGCTGGCGGTGCACGTGAACCGCGAACGTGCCGCCGCCTACGGCTTCTCGGCGCAGCAGGTGGCGCAGTTCGTGGGCATGGCGTTGCGCGGGGCGTCGTTGCGCGAGTTCCAGCGTGGTGATGTGGAAGTGCCGGTCAACGTGCGCTTCAAGGGTGCGGAAAACTACGGCCCGTCGGAGTTGCAGTCGTTCACCGTCAGCACCGCCGATGGCCGCAGCGTGCCGCTGCTGGCAATGGTGGATGTGGGCATCCGGCCGTCGGCCAATACCATCCAGCGCATGAACCGGCAAACCATGCTGAAGGTGCAGGCCAGCCTGGCACCCGGTGCCAGCATGCCGGACGCGAAGCAGGAGATCGAAAACACGCTCAAGCGCATCGATTTCCCGCCCGGCTACGGCTACACCTTCGAAGGTGGCGGCTTCGGCATGAACATGGACATGAACCAGCAGATGCTGCGCAACGTCGGCATCGCCTTGATCCTGATGTTCGTGGTGATGGCGGCGGTGTTCGAGTCTCTGCTGTTTCCGCTGGCCATCATGAGTTGCGTGTTGTTCTCGGTCTTCGGCGTGTACTGGGCGCTGTGGCTGACCGGCACCCAGTTCAACATCATGGCCTTCATCGGCATCCTGGTGCTGATGGGGGTGGTGGTGAACAACGGCATCGTGATGATCGAGCACATCAACAACCTGCGCCGGCGCGGCATGAGCCGCGTGGATGCGTTGGTGGAAGGCAGCCGCGAACGCCTGCGCCCGATCATGATGACGATGGGCACCGCGATCCTGGCGATGGTGCCGATCGCGCTGTCGGACACCCAGGTGGCCGGTGAAGGCCCGCCGTACTACCCGATGGCCCGCGCGATTGCCGGCGGCCTGGCGTTCTCCACCGTGGTCAGCCTGCTGTTTCTGCCCACCATCTACGCCATGCTGGACGACCTGCGCGCCGGCACCGGGCGGGTGATTGCACGGGCACGGATGACCCGTGCAGAAAGACGTGCGGCGGGGGCGGGGGCATGAGCACGAATACCGCGCCTGGCCTGCGTCGCGATCCACCACTGCCGATGCGGCTGAAACTCTCGGCGTTGTGGGCCAGCCTGACGTTTTGCTATCTGTACGGCGACTATTTCGGCCTGTACAAGCCTGGAACACTTGGAAGGATGCTGGATGGCGGCGGTCCGATGGGGCCGACCAGCCAGGGCTCCCTGCTGTTCGTCGCCCTGCTGCTGGTTGTCCCCGGGTTGATGGTGTTCCTGACCCTGATGTTGCCTGCGCGTGCAACACGGTGGTCGAACATCGCGCTGGCACTGTTTTATGCCGTCTTCGTTGCCATCACCATGCCGGGGGCATGGTGGTTTTATCTGGCCTACAGTGGAATCGAGATCGCGCTGTGCCTGCTCATCGCCAGACTGGCATGGGTGTGGCCGCGCGCAGCTTCCATTTGAAGATGAAGCAAGCCTGCACCGGGCATCCCTGCGCGCGAAACTGGGCGTCAACCGGGATCTGGAGTTGCACCGGCTGGCGCTGGAGTGGGGGCTGTTGAACTAGCCGCTTATCCGTCCAACAGCCTTCGCGCCAATACCGATTGCATGTCGCGCCGTCCGTCCGCGATCACGAGGATGACGACCTGGTTGCCGTCGACGCGGTAGATCGCGCGCCAGGGTTTGAAGAAGACCTGCCGATATTCCTTGATGCCCAGTGCCGCCAGTTCCTTCGGAATGCTGCCGCGTTCCGGCAATTCAGACAGGCTTTCGACCACCGCCATGAGAGCGTCCAGCACGCGGCTGGCACCGGCTTCGCAATCGGATGCGCGGATGTAGTCGTGGATGGCGTCCAGATCCCGCTCGGCACCTGCGGTCAGCAGCACATCGTGGCGGGTGGGGCGGCGCGCCATCAGGGCTTGCCGCGCAGGCGAGCCATCACCTCGGTGGCCGGCTTGAGCTTGCCGGCGGCAATGTCCTGGTTACCCAGTGCCAGCAGCTTCAGCAAGGCCAGGGTTTCCTGGGTTTCTTCAAACGATGCAACGTCCTGCAGCACCGCTTTGGCTTCGCCATTCTGCGTGATGATCAGGGGCTGGCGCTCCTCGGCGATACGGTTCAATACATCGGCGGCGTTGGCCTTGATGTAGCTGATCGGCTTGATTTGCGAGGAGTAGCGCATGGGAGAGTCCCTGTTTCTATGGGACTCAATATGGTCTTTATTCGGTCTTTTGGCAACTGCGCAGGGATCAGACCGCTCCGCCGCCCGCCTCCCCATTCCGCGCCGCCACCACCGCCGTCGCGGTCATGTCGCCGGTGACGTTGCCCACCGTGGCCAGCACGTCGGGGATGGCGTCCACCGCCATCAGCACCGGCAGCGGGGCGATCGGCAGGCCCATCGCGGTGGTCACTGGCAGGTTGGTGGCGAGGAAGATCGCCTGGCCCGGCAGGCCCACCGAGCCCATGCTGACCAGCACGCTGAGCGCAACGCCGGTGGCCAGCTGCGCCGCCGTCAGGTCCACGCCCAGCGCCCAGGCGATGAAGCAGGCGGTGGCGAGGTACTGGATCGGCGAGGTGATGCGGAACAGCGACACCGCCATCGGCAGCACCAGCCCGGACACGCGGGCGGGGATGCCGAGCCGGTTCTGCGCGCTGTCCAGCATCGCCGGCAGCGTGGCCAGCGACGACTGCGTGCTGGCCGCCACCGCCTGCACTGGCACCAGCCCGCCCATGAAGTGGCCGAACCGGCGCTTGCCGACGGTCACCGCCACCGCGATCAGCAGCACCACCGCCAGCACGTACAGCGCGCATTCCAGCAGGATGTAGATTCCCAGCGCCTGCAGCATGCCGAGGCCGGCGCGCGCGGTCAGCGCCAGCACCAGCGCGAAGATGCCCACCGGCGCGGCCCACAGCACCCAGTGCACGATCACGATCATGGCGTCGCTGATCGCCTTCAGCAGGCCCACCACCTGCGCGCGCGGCTCCGGCGCAAGGCGGGTCAGGGCGAAGCCGAAGAACAGCGCGAAGGTCACCAGCGGCAGCATGGCCGAGGCCGCGGCGGCGGAAACGGCATTGCTGGGGACGAGTGCGACGAGGGCCTCTGCCCAGCCGCCGGCGGGGGGCGCGATGTCCTGCGCATGGCCGCGCAGCGCGGCGGCCACGGCCGGATCCGGCTGCAGCATCGACAGCGCCAGCGGTGCCAGCACGGCGGTCATCGCTGCGGCGCCGGCCAGCAGCACCACGAAGCTGACGATGGCTTGCCGCGCCACGCGGCCGGAATGGGCGGCGTCGCTGGCCTGGTTGATGCCCACCACCACCAGCGCGAACACCAGTGGCACCACGGTCATCTGCAGGGCGTTCAGCCAGAGCTTGCCGAACGGTTCGACGATGGAAGCAATCTGCAACCCCGTTTCCGGCGCCAGCCACGCCAGCAGGATGCCGAACACGATGCCGGCGACGAGGCCGGTGAGGACGCGCGCGGTCTGGCTCACGGGCGGGCCTCCGATGCGGCGATCTCGGGCAGCTTCCAGTTGTGCTTGAGCGCCGCATACTCCGCCTTCGGCAGCAGCACGAACACCGGCTTGCGGCGCGCATCCAGCCACGCCAGCAGCGCGTCCATGCTGGCCGGTGCCATCGCGGTGCAGCCGGCGGTGGTTTCCCCGGGTGCCTTCCACAGGTGGGCGAAGATGCAGCTGCCGCCCTCGCGCGCCGCGCCGTCTTGGTTGTGCTCGATCACGAAGCCCTCGCGATAGCGCTGGTCGCCATCGGCATGGATGTCGCGCCGCATCGGTTCGCTGGATTGGTCGAGGTAGGGCGCCTTGACCGTGCTGCGGTCGATGATCTGGTTGTAGTAGTTCGACGCCGGCACGTCGATGCACCAGTCGTTGCTCGTCATCGCCTGGTAGGGCAGGCCAGTCTTCGCGTGGTCGGCGTAGCCGAACGCGGTGCCGATGGCAAACACGCCGGCCGGCGCCTTGCCGTCGCCCTCGTGCTTGACCGGGCCGTCGCCGCGCTGCGGATTCAGGCCCAGGCCCCAGGCGCTGCCGTTGCGGCCCAGGGTCACCGGTTGTGCGTCGCCGACTTGCGTCCAGACATTGCCGTGGCGCTCGAAGCGGCGCAGTTCGCCCTGGTTGGCGCTCCAGTCGGCACTGGTCACCAGCACCAGTTGCTGCGCGTCGGCCCAATGGCTGGCGTCGCTGCGTGCAGCGGGGGCATGTGCGCAGGCGGCAAGTGCAAGGGCGAGCAGGGTGGTGGCGGTGCGGCGAATCGGCATCGTCGGGTATCCGGAAATCAAGCGGGCGTCACGGCTCCAGCAAGGGCTGGATACGTTCTTGCGTTTGCTGCAGGCGCGTGCGGCGGTTGCTGTCCGCTTCGTACAGACGAATGAACAGGCGATCCAGCAGGTGCTGCAGGGCGGAATGGTAGAGCAGGGGCTCGATCTGGCTGCGCTCGTCGTGGGCCGAGACCAGCAAGGTCTGGTCGGCCAGTGCGCGCAGGGCATTGGCGCTGTGGCGGGTCACGGTGATGACCTTGCCGCGCTGGCTGCGCATCAATTGCGCCACCTGGCACAGCGCCGGCTGCTGGCCGTGTTCGGAAAACGCCAGCAGGACATCGTCGGGGCGCGCGGCCGACAGGCTGGCGGTCATGTGCGCGGCATCGAAATTGTGCACGGTGAGGATGCCCAGCTGGGCCAGCCGCAGCGCCAGTACACGAGCGTGCAGGTCGTCTTCGCCCAGGCCGATGATGAACACCGTGCCGGCACGACCGATCGCCTCGGCCACGGCGGTGAGCGTGCCAGGCGGATTGATGAGGCGAGTGGCTTCCTCGGCTTCGGACTTGCGCAGCCACAGGCCATAGCCCTGCGCGGTGGCGCTGGAAACATCGACCGGTTGCGGCGCGGCGCCGCCATTGCTGTCGGCGCGGATCACCGCCTCGCTGACCGCCAGCTTGAGATCCGGATAGCCCTTGAAACCCAGCTTCTGGCAGAACTTGACCACGCTGGACTGGCTGATGCCCAGCGCGTTGGCCAGCTGCTGCGAGCTGTAATCGCGCAGCAGCTGGGCGTTGTCGAGGATGTAATCGGCAATGCGGCGCTCGATCGCCGACATGCGGTCGCGTTCGGAACGAAGCTTGACCAGTGCCGTGCTCATGCGCGCAGGCTCAGGCGGCCAGATCGTTGGCGGGCATCAAGCCCTCGATGTGACGGATGCCTAGGCCGGGTGCATTGGTCACGCTGATCTCCGATTCGTTGAAAATCACGCCGCTGGCGACCGGGTCGTAACGGCTCAGCGAAGGGCCATCCAGATCCACTTTGCTGATCACGTCCGACTTGGCCACCGCCAGATGCACCGCGGCGGCCACGCCGATGCTGGATTCCAGCATGCAGCCGATCATGCAGTCGATGCCGTACAGGCTGCAAATGTCGGCGATCTTGACCGCGTTGGAAATGCCGCCGGTCTTCATCAGCTTGATGTTGACGATGTCGGCGGCGCGCATGCGGATCAGCTCCACCACTTCGCGCGGGCCGAACACGCTTTCATCGGCCATCACCGGGGTGTGCACGCGCTCGGTGACGTAGCGCAGGCCGGCCAGGTCGTGCGCCTTGACCGGCTGTTCGACCAGTTCGAGTTTCACGCCGGCATCTTCCAGTGTTTGCAGGGCATACACCGCCTGCTTGGCGGTCCAGCCCTGATTGGCGTCGAGGCGCAGCAAGGCGCGGCCTTCCACCGCGGCGTGGATCGCCTTGGTGCGCTCGATGTCCAGCCCGATGTCCTTGCCCACCTTGATCTTCAGCGATTCGAAACCGCGCTCCACCGCCGACAGCGCATCGGCCACCATCTTGTCAATGTAGTCCACGCTGATGGTGATGTCGGTGGTGATGGCCGGCTCGCCGCCGCCCAGCAACTGGTACAGCGGCGCTTGATAGAGCTGGCCCCAGAGGTCGTACAGGGCGATCTCCACCGCCGCCTTGGCGCTGGTGTTCTTCTCCATCGACGACTGCACCAGCGCGGTCAGACGATTGAGGTTGGCGATCTCCTGCCCGATCAGGCGCGGCGCGATGTAGTGGCGCACGGCATCGACGATCGAGCCATGGGTGTCGCCGGTGATGACCGCGGTGGCGGGGGCGCTGCCGTAGCCGACGTGGCCGTCGTCGGTATGCACCATCACCACCACGTCTTCCACTTGCTCAACCACCCGCAGCGCGGTCTTGAACGGGGTTTTCAGCGGCACACGCAACATGCCGAAGCGGATGTCGGTGATCTTCATGGCTGGCTGTCCTTGGCGCTGTCCCTGGCGACGTGCACGATGTTGGTGATGCGGTCCACGTAGTCGTTGTCCTGGTCGAAACGCAATGGCAGCAAGGGGGTCACCGAGACCCCGTTCAAGTGCAGCGAACGCATTTTGCCATTGGCATCGAGGTAACTGCCGCCGCTGGTGTCGTGGATCACGTACGGCTGGCCGTCGATGCGGCCGAGGAACATCATCACGTGGCCGGGGATGTAGATCAGGTCACCCACGTCCAGCGCGTCCACCGCGGCCATGCGCTGTGCACGCGACGTGCCGGCGTCGAAATGCGTGCGCGGAAAGACCGGGCTGACCGCCTGTGCGCTGGTATTGCGCGGCAGTTGCACGCCCATGCTGCGATAGACATCGGACGCGAAGCCGCTGCAGTCGCGGCCGTTGTAGCTGTGGCCCCAGCCGTAGCGTTCGCCGAGGAATTTGAAGGCTTGCCGGATCAGGTTGGCGCGGGTCAGCGGCAGCGGTGCGGCGCTGCTGTCCTCGCTGCGCGGCAGCAGGGCCGGTGCGAACGCCAGCGTGCCGTCGGCCTGGCGCACGGGCAGGTCGAGGATCCAGCTGGAATAAGGGTGCTGGCCATTGACGGGCAGATCCAGTGCGACATCGGCCAGCGGGATGCGCGTGCCCATGTCGAGCTGCAGTTCCGACAGGGCGGGTTGTTCACGGGTGAACACGGTGCGCGGCTTGGCACCGGTGATGATCCGCGCCGGCGTGCGCTGGCCGTAAGCCAGCACGGTGTCACGCGGACCTGCGGCAATGGCGCCTGCCGCCACCCACGCGGCGTAGCGGGCGCTGACCACGAACAGCCAGTTGCCATCGGCACTGGCGTGGGCAATCACCACCGCATCGCCGGGGAACAGCGCGCTTTCCTGGAAGCGGTCGATGTCGGTATCGCCTGTCCGCGAGAACACCCGCAGGCTGGTGGGGAAGGTGCGCAGCGCGCTGCGCTGCACGGCCATGCCGTAACGGGTGGGTTGGGTGGCAGGAATTGCCGCCAATGCGCGGTTGGCGGTGATGGCCGCCAGCGTGGCCTGCGGCACCGGTTGGCCGGCTTCATCCCAAAGCGGTTTCGTGGGGGATGCTGCCAGGTCTTCGATCCAGCCTGCCACCTGCGCGCGTGTCAGCGTGGCCGGCAGTCCGGCCAGGTCGTGCATCGAGACGTCCTCACGCAACAGGCGCGCATTGCGCGCAGCGATCCGGGCCGGCGTCAGCAGCGGCTGATCGTGCTGGGCGGTGCGTGGCAGCCAATACCCCGGGGTCAGCAGAGCCTCCTGCACGCCGATGACCCCACTGGCGGGAATGGGCAAGGGCGATGCCGGCGGCGTGCGTGCAAGTGCAGGTAGCGCGGCCAGAGCGGTGGCCAGTGCCAGCAGCTGCAAAGGGCGAGTGGGGTGGGGCAAGCGGGGCGTCAGGTTCATGCCGGTCCTACGCAAGTGGGGGCTGCCGCAGCAACGGGCCGCAGCGCGGTAAGTATGCAGGAGGGAATACACGATTCCAGTGATTTATATTGCAAGAATATATTATTGACAAGTGGCGTCACCCAGTGTTACATCTGCCCCGAGCCAGCGCGTGGGGTCATTCGCGCTGCAAGCATCCATAACAAATCAACGTTCACAAATCGGGGAGAGGTCATGAGCAGTAACCGCAATTTGCGCAAATCCGTTCTTTGCATGGCCATGGGGCTGTGCCTGTCTTCACTGGCAACGATGCCGGTCTTTGCCCAGAGCGCAACCGGCGGTGTGGCAGGGCGTGCCAATGCGGGCGACACCATCACCGTGACCAGCACCAGCACCGGTTTGACGCGCAGCGTCACTGCCGGCAAGGACGGCAGTTATCGCGTCGGACAACTGCCGCCGGGCAGCTACAGCCTGAAGGCCGGCAGTGGCGCCGCGGTGCCGTTCACCGTGGATCTGGGCAGCACCACCACGGTCAACCTGAAGGCCGACGCCAGCGCGACCAACCTCGAAGCCGTGCAGGTGATCGGCAGCCGGGTGATCAATCACGTGGACGTGCATAGCACCGAAACCGCCACCGTCATCGACCGGCAGGAACTGGCGCGCTTGCCGGTGGGGCAGAGCCTGGGCGCGGTGGCCTTGCTGGCCCCCGGCGTGATCAAGGGCAATTCCTCGTTCGGCGGGATTTCCTTCGGCGGCAGTTCGGTGGCGGAAAACCAGATCTACATCAATGGCCTGAACGTCACCGATTTCTACAAGCGGCAGGGCAACTCCAGTGCGCCGTTCGCGTTCTTCGACCAGTTCCAGGTCAAGACCGGCGGCTATTCGGTGGAATACGGACGCAGCACCGGTGGCGTGGTCAACGCCTCGGTGCGCTCGGGCGGCAACGAATTCCACGGCGGCACGGAACTGACCTTCGAGCCGGCGGCCTTCAATGCGCAGACCAAGGATCATGTCTTCACCCACCCCACGGCACCGACGACCTATGTCAGGGGCAGTCGCGACAGGAACACCCTGACCAAGGCCAATGTCTGGGCGTCCGGCCCGATCGTGAAGGATCGGGTGTTCTTCTTCGCGATGTACGAAAACCAGGATCACCGTGCCGGCAATACCAACAACACCGGCTCCAATTGGACGCAGACGAAATCCAACAACGGGTTCTGGGGAACGCGGCTGGACTGGAACATCACCGACGACCACATCGTGTCGCTGATGGCGTTCTCGGACAAAGGCAAATCCACGGCTTCGGCCTATGGCTACGATTGGAATACGGAAGCCGTGGGCGCTTACGGTGGCGACACCATGAACGATTTCGGTGGCAAGAACTACACGCTGACCTACACCGGGCACTTCGGCGAGAACTTCGTGGCCAAGGCCATGTACGGCGAGAACGACCGCAATGCCTTCACCCATTCGGTGCTGGATGCGGTCTGCAACCCGGTTTCATTGGACGGCAGCTATGCCGGTGCGGGGGCGCTGGTGGGCAAGGAATTGGGGTGCCATCCCACCGGTGACTCCGTGTTCAAGATGAACAACACCCGCAAGATCGGGCGGCTGGATTTCGAGTGGGCGCTGGGCGACCACCTGCTGCGCTTCGGGCTGGATCAGGAAAAGCTCACCACCGTGCAGAGTTCCTACTACCCCGGTCCCGGTGGCAATGCGCTGCTGGCGATGACGCTCAAGGCAGGTGCCGAAATCGTGGATGGTTCCGGCGTGTTCCTGACCCAGAACACCGACTTGATCCGCAAGCGGCACCGCGTGCTGGGCGGGCAATTCGTCACCGTCAACAACGCCTATTACATCGAAGACAACTGGAACATCACCGACAACTTCCTGCTGAACCTCGGCCTGCGCATCGACAACTTCAAGAACAAGACCGCCGCGGGGCTTGCCTTCATCGACATCAAGAACCTGCTGGCACCGCGCGGCGGCTTCAGCTGGGACATGAAGGGCGACGGCACCGTCAAGCTGTACGGCAATCTGGGCCGCTACTACCTGCCGGTGACCAATATCATCAGCACCTCGTTCGCCGGCGGCCTGGTGGACGAATACAGCTTCTTCAAGCTCGATGGCTGGCAGCAGGCGATCAATCCGGAAACCGGCGCGGCCTACCTGACGCCGGTGATCGGTGCGCAGATCGGGCCCACCGATACCAGCATGAACACCGGCGGCGATGACCTGCGCGGGATCTTCCCGAAAGATCTCAGGGCGGTGTATCAGGACGAGGCCATTTTCGGCTACGAGCACGCCATCAACCAGGCGTGGTCGTGGGGCGTGAACGCCACCTATCGCCGCATGAACCGCACCATTGAAGACACCCGCATCACCCATTCCAACTGCCCCAGCGGCTTCAACTGGCCGATCATCAACCCCGGCGAAAAGAACACGCTGTGGTGCGACGACACCGGCAACGGCCAGGGGGGTTGGGTGGTGCTGGATACCAGCATCGATGGGTATAAAAAAACCAATGGCGAAGTGATCGGCTACAAGAAGCCCAAGCGCGAATACAAGGCGCTGGAGTTCCAGATCAACCGCGCCTGGGATGGCAAGTGGTCGTTCAATGCCAGTTATCTGTGGTCGAAATCCACCGGCAACTTCGAAGGCCCGGTGAACTCGGATACCGGCTATGCCGATACCGGCATGGTGCAGTACTACGATCACCCGGCGGTGAACGAACGTTACGGCGTGTTGTTCAACGACCACACGCACCAAATCAAGTTGCGCGGCAGTTACAAGCTGAACGACATGTGGTCGTTCGGTTCCACCATGACCGTGTTGTCGGGCGGCCCGATCACCGCCTACGGCACCTACTGGCCGGGCGACAACCGTGCCGCCGGCAGCTCCGGCGAGTTCAGCGGCGGTGGATCCGGCTGGATCTGCGTGGAAAAGTGCTCTGCTGCGACGGGCGGGCCGGGTTGGACCTACGCCAGCCGCGTGTTCAAACAGACCCCGCTGGGCGGATTCGGGCGCATGCCGTGGACCTTCGACTGGGGTGCCAGCGTGACCTGGACGATGCCGGTGCAGGATGTGGATCTGAAGGTGCGGCTGTCGGTGAACAACCTGCTGAACAAGCAGACCACGGTACGCGTGCGCACCCGTTATGAAGTCACGCCCGGCGTGTATCGCGAAACCTTTGGCGAAGGCTCCAACTGGACGGCACCGCGTTCGGCATCGCTGGTGTTGACCTACAACTTCTGATCCTTGCGCCGTATTCCGGTTTGATTTGCGGTTCTCCCTGGAGGCGGCCCTAGCCGGGCCGCCATTTTTTTTGAACAGAACGGAAGTGCGCTGGATGAACGTGACAACGGGCACGGTCGAGGGCGTGGCGCTGGCGGCGCTGGCCGCGCGCGAGGGCACGCCGCTTTACATGTATTCGGCACCGGCGATCCGTGCGCGCGTTCGCGCATTGCGCGATGCGCTGGCGGGGCTGGATGCCGGCATCCGCTATGCGGTCAAGGCCAACGGCAACGGCGCGATCCTGCAGCTGCTGGCAGCCGAAGGCGCGGGCGCCGACATCGTCTCCGGCGGCGAGCTGGAGCGCGCGCTGCGGGCCGGCATCAAAGCGGCCGACATCGTGTTCTCCGGGGTCGGCAAGACCGACGCGGAGATCGACGCGGCGCTGGCCGCGGGTATCGGCCGCTTCAACGTGGAATCGCGGGCGGAACTCGATGCGATCCAGCGCATCGCCGCCGTGCGCGGATGCGTCGCGGTCGCCTCGGTGCGGATCAATCCCGACGTGGATGCGCTCACCCACGCCAAGATCTCCACCGGCAAGGCGGAGAACAAGTTCGGCGTTCCCATCGACGAGGCGCGGGCGTGGTTCGATGGCGCGGCGCAGTGGCCGAACCTGCGCCTGGACGGCCTGCACATGCACATCGGCTCGCAGCTGCTGAGCCTGCAGCCGGTATGCGAGGCACTGCAGCGGATGGCGGCGTTCTGGCGCGAGCTGGATGCCGCCGGGCATGCCATCGCCAGTATTGACGTGGGCGGCGGCCTTGGCGTGCGTTACCGCGATGGCGAAGTGGCGCCGGAGGCGGCCGCCTACGCGGCCGCGATCCGCGCAGCGCTGGCCGGTTTCGGCGGGCGCATCCTGGTGGAACCCGGCCGCTGGCTGGTGGCCGAAGCCGGGCTGCTGCTGACCCGCGTAGTGCTGGAAAAGCAGGGCCGCGCGCGCCGCTTCCTGATGCTGGACGCAGGCATGAACGACCTGCTGCGGCCCAGCCTGTACGACGCCTGGCATGACATCGTGCGGGTCGGCGGCGATACCGGCCGCGAGCGCGTGGCCTATGACGTGGTCGGCCCGGTCTGCGAGACCGGCGACACCTTTGCCCGGCAGCGCGACATGCCGCGCTGCGAGGCCGGCGACCTGGTCGCCATCCTCGGCGCGGGTGCCTATGGCGCGTCGATGGCATCGACCTACAACTCGCGCCCGCTGGCAGCGGAAGTGCTGGTGGAGGATGGCCGCTATGCGGTGATCCGCAAGCGCCAGGACTTCGATGCGATGATCGCCGAAGAACGCCCCGCGAACGAGTGGAAAAGCGCATGAAGCCCGCCCTTGCCCTGTTGCTGGCCCTGCTGCTGCCGGCCGCCGCATCCGCCGCAACGCCGGCAGGGCCAGGCCCGCAGGCCATCGATGCCACCGTGCGCGCGGCAATTGCCCGTTATCACTTGCCGGGCATCGCGGTGGGCGTGATCGAGGACGGCAAGGTGGTGTTCGCGCGCGGCTACGGCGAAACCGTGCACGGCAGCGGCGATCCGGTGACGGACAAGACCCTGTTCAAGATCGCCTCCAACAGCAAGGCGATGACCGCGGCGGTGCTGGCGCGGCTGGTGCAGCAGGGCAGGTTGCAGTGGGACGACCCGGTGGTGAAGCACCTGCCGGCGTTCGCGATGCATGACCCGTGGGTCACCGCGCACATGACGGTCAGCGACCTGCTGGTGCACAACAGCGGCCTGCCCGAAGGCGGCGGCGACCTGATGCTGTGGCCCGAGCCCAACCTGTTCACCCGCGACGACATCGTGCATGGCCTGCGCTACATCAAGCCGGCCTACGGCTTTCGCGCCGGCTACGCCTACGACAACCTGCTGTACGTGGTGGCAGGCCAAGTAGCCGCGGCGGCAGGCGGTGCCTCCTACGAAGAACTGGTGCGACGCGAGCTGTTCCAGCCGCTGGGTTTGTCCGGCTGCCGGGTGGGCGAGTTCGCGCTGAAGGATGCCGGCAGCGTGGCGCAGCCGCATGGCCGCAACGGCGATGCGATCGTGCGCACCCGTGGCGATGCCGACATCGTCCCGGCGATTGCCTCCGCGCCGGCCGGCGGCATCCGCTGCACGCTGGACGACATGCTCATCTGGGCCAACAGCTGGCTGGCACCGACCGATGCGCAGAAGGCGTGGCTGGATGAGGCCCAGCGCGCGGAGATGTGGAAGGCGCGCACGCCGATGCCGATCTCGCGGCTCAAGCGGCAGTGGGACAATACCCATTACTACGCCTATGCCTATGGCTTCCGCCTGGCCGACGTGGACGGCGAATGGACGGTCTCGCACACCGGCACGCTGGGCGGCATGTATTCGATGATGATGCTGTTGCCCGACCGCCGATCCGGCTTCGTGTTCATGATCAATGGCGACGGTGGCCGCGCCCGCACGGTGCTGGGCGAGGCGCTGCTCAAACTGTTCACCGCCCCCGACAAATCCCTGGGGGTGGCAGGCTACGCCGATGCGCTGGACAAGCCGGCAACGACTGCTGCGGCAAAGCCGGTGTTGCCCGACATCCGCCGCCGCGTGCCGGTGACACCTGCACAGTTGCAGCCCTGGCTGGGGCGCTGGCACGACCCGTGGTTTGGCGAGGTGTGGCTGTGCGCACAGGATGGCGCGGTGCAGTGGCGTGCGTCGAGGTCCCCGAAGATGCACGGGCGCATCAGTCGCGTGGATGGCCGTGAGCTGCTGGTCTGGGACGATGAAGCGGTGGACGAAAACGCCTGGCTCAGTTTCAGTCGCGAGGGCGATGTGCGGCAGATGCACATGGCCAAATTCAATCCGCAAGGGGATTTCAGTTCCGATTACGAAGACCTGGCCTTCACCTGGGTGGGGCGCTGTGAGTAGGCGCGCTGCGTGGGCGGTGTTGTTGGGGCTGGGCCTGGCCTGCGCCGTCGCCGTTGCCGGTGAGCCGCCGCAGCTGTCGCCGGTCACCAGCATGGAGGCAGCCGGCATGGTGGACATGCGCAGCCTGGTGCCGGACATCGACCAGGAGATCCGCTACTTCGGCAGCCACAATTTCACGGGCAAACCGGTGGATGGCTATCTGGCGCCGCGCTGCTATCTGCAACGGCAAACCGCGCTTGCGCTGGCGCGGGTGGAGATGGCGCTGCGCAAGCAGCACCAGCGGCTGCGACTGTACGACTGCTATCGCCCGGCACGCGCGGTGGCGCGGTTCGTGCGCTGGATGGACGATGCCGGCGATCTTGCCACCAAGGCCGAGTTCTACCCCGGGCTGGACAAAGCACAACTGCGCGGCGTGTACATCGCGCCGGTGTCGGGCCACAGCCGCGGCGGCACGGTGGATCTGACCTTGCTGCAATGCGATGCCCGCGATGCCGATTGCAAACCACTGGACATGGGCACGGCGTTCGATTTCTTCGGCACCCGCGCCAATACCGACAGCACCGAGGTCGACGCCGATCAGCGCGCCAACCGCTACCGCCTGGGCGATGCCATGCGCGCGCAGGGCTTCGTCAACTTGCCCGAGGAATGGTGGCACTTCACCCTCAAGCCGGAGCCTTCCCCGCATGTGTATTTCGACGTGCCCGTGACTGCCTTTCCAGACGCCGTGCCGCAGCCGGCCATCGACAAATTGATGCAGCGCTACGAGGGCGAGGGGCCGGGTGCCTCGCTGCTGGTGTTGCAGGACGGCAAGCCGCTGGTGGCCCGCGGTTATGGCCGTTCCGACCTGAGCAACGGCACCGCCGCCGGGCCGCTGACCGCCTACCGGCTGGCTTCGGTCAGCAAGCAGTTCACCGCGGCGGCCATCCTGTTGCTGGTACAGGACGGCAAAGTGGGATTGCAGGATTCGGTGCGCACGTGGTTCCCCGGCCTGCCGGTGGAAACTGCCGGCATCACCGTGCAGCATTTGTTGACGCACGCCTCCGGGTTGATCGATTACGAAGACCTGATGGCCACCCCGTACAGCGGGCAAATCCGTGATGCCGGCGTGCTGGCGTTGCTGGAAAAGGAACATCGCCTGTACTTCAAGCCCGGCACTGGCTATCGCTACAGCAATGGCGCCTATGCGTTGCTGGCCTTGCTGGTGGAAAAAGCCTCCGGTCAGACATTCCCCGACTTCTTGCAAGCACGCATCTTCAAGCCGTTGGGCATGACCGGCACGCTGGCCTATGTGCAGGGCGGGCCGGACGTTGCGCACAGGGCCTTTGGCTACAGCCTTGTGGGGGGGCAGTGGCAACGCACCGATCAAAGCTCTACCAGTGCGGTACTGGGCGATGGCGGGATCTATTCCAGCATTGATGATCTAGCGCGTTGGGATGCGGCCCTGCACGACAACCGCCTGCTCACCGAAGCATCACGCAGGCTGGCTTTCAGCCCCCACAACGAAGTCACTGGCGAAGGCTATCTGGCCCAATATGGCTTTGGCTGGCGGATCACCGGCGACACCCTGTGGCATTCCGGTGAAACGATTGGCTTTCGCAACGTCATCGTGCGCTGGCCGAAGCAACATCTCACGGTGGTGCTGCTGAGCAACCGCAACGACCCCGAGCCCTACCAGACCGCCCTGGCAATCGGGGCGTTGTTCGTGCGGGAATAGACAAGCGGCACGCCATCGCGGGGCAGGTTGATCTCCCCGTCTCGGCATTTGCGACTGCCGGCGGCTAAAGTGGCGGCACCTTCCTGTGTGCATGCCCATGGCCAAGCCCGCGTCGAAAACCAGAACCGCCTACGTCTGTTCCGAATGCGGTGCCGATTACCCCAAATGGCAGGGCCAGTGCGAAGCCTGCGGGGCGTGGAATACGCTGGCGGAAATCGCGCTGGAGCCTGCTGCGCAGGCCAAATCTCCGGCCTCGCGGCGCAGCGGCTGGGCCGGCAAGGTGGACGCGCCGAAGATCACGGCGCTGGCCGATGTGCGCACCGACGAACAGGCGCGCGCGTCCACCGGGATTGGTGAATTCGACCGCGTGCTGGGCGGCGGCTTGGCCGAAGGCGCGGTGGTGCTGGTGGGCGGTGACCCGGGCATCGGCAAGTCCACCTTGCTGTTGCAGACGCTGGCAAAAATGGCCGGCAGCTTGCCGGGGCTGTATGTCACCGGCGAAGAATCGCTGGCGCAGGTAGCCGGCCGCGCGCAGCGCCTGGGCCTGCCGTTGCAGGGCTTGCACGGGCTGGCCGAAACCTGCGTGGAGCGCATCCTGGAACACGCCATCGCCGCCAAGCCGCGCCTGCTGATCGCCGATTCCATCCAGACCTTGTGGACGGAAACGCTCAC
>JAGWUF010000028.1 GCA_028868545.1 Lysobacteraceae bacterium
ACCTTTTCCAGCAGCTCCGAGAACAGCTCGAAGGCTTCCTTCTTGTATTCCTGCTTGGGCTGCTTCTGCGCATAGCCGCGCAGGTGGATGCCCTGTCGCAGGTAGTCCATGCGTGCCAGATGTTCCTTCCAGTTCTGATCCAGCACGTTCAGCATGACGTGCTTTTCCAGCATGCGCATGGTGTCGGCGCCGGTTTGCGCTTCCTTGCCGGCAAACAGGGCTTCGATCTCGGCCTGCACATGCGCCAGGATGCCGCCGGCATCGAGCTCTTCGCGGGTCTTGTGCAGCCCGGTCAAATCCAGCTGCACGCCGAATTCGGTGGCCAGTTCGGCCTCCAGCCCCGGCAGGTCCCATTGCTCATCCACCGATTCCGCCGGCACGAAACGCAGCACCATGTCGGTCACCACATCAAGACGGATGCCGTCGATGTTGTCCTTGACGCTGGCCGCTTCCAGCAGCTCGTTGCGCTGCTGGTAAATGACCTTGCGCTGGTCGTTGTTGACGTCGTCGAAATCCAGCAGGTTCTTGCGGATGTCGAAGTTGTGCGCCTCCACCTTGCGCTGGGCGTTGGCGATCTGGCGGGTGACCAGCGGCGACTCGATGATGTCGTCTTCCTTCAGGCCCATCCGCTCCATCACCTTCTTCACCCAGTCGGCGGCGAAGATGCGCATCAGGTTGTCTTCCAGCGACAGGTAGAAGCGCGACGAACCCGGGTCGCCCTGACGCCCGGAACGGCCGCGCAGCTGGTTGTCGATGCGCCGCGACTCGTGGCGCTCGGTGCCGATGATGTGCAGGCCACCGGCCGCCTTCACCGCTTCGTGACGCTGCTTCCATTCGTCCTTCGCGCGCGCGATGTCGCTTTCGGAGGCCCCTTCGCCGAGCGCCGCCAGCACGGCATCCAGCGAGCCACCCAGCACGATGTCGGTGCCGCGGCCGGCCATGTTGGTGGCGATGGTGACCGCACCCGGCGCACCGGCGTTGGCGACGATGTGCGCCTCGCGCTCGTGCTGCTTGGCGTTGAGCACCTCGTGCGCGATACCGGCGGCATTGAGCTCGTTGCTGAGCAATTCCGAGACTTCGATCGAGGTGGTACCCACCAGCGCCGGCTGCCCCTTGGCGGCGCACTCCAGGATTTCCTTCACCACCGCGCGGTACTTGCCGGCACGATTGAGGAACACCAGGTCGGAGTGGTCCTTGCGCACCATCGGCCGGTGGGTGGGGATGACCACCACCTCCAGCCCGTAGATGTTCTGGAATTCGTAGGCCTCGGTATCGGCGGTGCCGGTCATGCCGGACAGCTTCTTGTACATGCGGAACAGGTTCTGGAACGTCACCGACGCCAGCGTCTGGTTCTCGCGCTGCACCTGCACGCCTTCCTTCGCTTCCACCGCCTGATGCAGGCCGTCGGACCAGCGCCGGCCCGGCAGGGTGCGGCCGGTGAACTCATCGACGATGATGACTTCGCCGTCGCGCACGATGTAGTCCACGTCGTTCTGGTAGATGGCATGCGCGCGCATCGCCGCATTGAGGTGATGCACCACGTGGATGTTCTGCGCGGCGTACAGGCTTTCGTCCGCACCCAGCACGCCGGCACCGCGCAGCAGCTGCTCGGCATGCTCCTGCCCGACTTCCGACAGATGCACCTGCTTCTGCTTTTCATCGACCCAGAAATCGCCTTCGCCTTCTTCCTCTTTCTGGCGCACCAGCGACGGCACCACCGCGTTCACCCGCAGATAGAGCTCCGGCGATTCGTCGGCCGGGCCGGAAATGATCAGCGGCGTGCGCGCCTCGTCGATCAGGATCGAGTCCACTTCGTCGACGATGGCGAAATTCAGGCCGCGCTGGAAGCGGTCTTCCTTGGCCAGCGCCATGTTGTCGCGCAGGTAGTCGAAACCGAATTCGTTGTTGGTGCCGTAGGTGATGTCGCAGCCGTAGGCCGCGCCCTTGTCGGTATGCGGCATGCCCGGCCACACCACGCCCACGCTCAGGCCCAGCCAGTTGTAGAGCTTGCCCATCTGCGCGGCGTCGCGGCGGGCCAGGTAGTCGTTGACGGTGACCACGTGCACGCCCTTGCCTTCCAGCGCGTTCAAGTACACCGCGCAGGTGGCGGTCAGGGTCTTGCCCTCGCCGGTGCGCATTTCCGCGATCTTGCCCGAATGCAGCACCATGCCGCCGATCATCTGCACGTCGAAATGACGCATGCCGAACACCCGCACCGACGCTTCGCGACAGACCGCGAAGGCTTCCGGCAGCAGCTTGTCCAGCGACTCGCCCTTGCCGATGCGGGTGCGGAATTCGTCGGTCTTGGCCTTCAGCGCAGCGTCCGACAACGCCTTGGTCTGCGCTTCCAGCGCGTTGATTTTCTTGACGATGGCGCCGTATTGCTTGAGCAGGCGCTCGTTGCGGCTGCCGAAAACACTGGTAAGCAAACTGTTGAGCATGAGAAATGCAGTCCCTGGCGGGATGCGCGCCGCCGGCGCGACATCGAAGATTTGGGCAACGTGAAACCGAAGCCGGGCGCTGGCGCCCCGCTTCGGTAATCCGCTAGTTTAGCTGGAGGCGGCCTGCCGCGTATGCAAGCCCCTTCGAATCAGCCGTTGGCCGGCCCGTGCCGCGCCAGCGCGTCGTTGTGGCCCAACAATTTGCGGGGGTTGACCACCACCCCGTCCTGCCACAGTTCGAGATGCACATGCGCCCCGGTGGAGCGCCCGCTGGAGCCCGCCCTGGCCACTTCCTGGCCGGCGCGCACCAGGTCACCCACCTGGCGGTCGAGCCGCGAATTGTGGGCGTAACGGCTGACATAGCCGTTGCCATGGTCGATTTCCACGGTATTGCCGTAACCGCTGCGCACCCCGGCGAAACTGACCACGCCGTCGGCCACCGCCAACACCGGGTCACCGATGTTGGCCTGGAAATCAATCCCCTTGTGGAACTGGTAGCCACCGCCGAAGGGGTCGGCACGTCCACCGAAACCCGAGGTGACGAAGCTGCCGGCAATCGGTTCGCGCGTGGGCAGGCCGTTGCGCTCCAGCTGGCGATTGAACAGCAGGCTCTCCAGCACCGACATCTGGGTGCCGGCCTGGCGGTATTCCCCTTCCAGCGCATGCAGACGCCACTGCAATTCCGTGACCGGCATGTCGCGGGCCGCGCTGCCGCCGCCCTGGCCCACGGGTTTTTCGAAATCGAACTCGCCATCCTGCAGCTGGCCGGCCTGGGTCAGCCGCGCGCCCAGGGCATTCAGCCGGTTCGCCTGCGCCTGCAACTCGGCCAGCCGCGCGGCCAGTGCATTGACGTCGCGCTGGGCATCGCGGCGCACCCGCTCCAGCTCGGCCTGGCGGTTGCTGTCGGAGGTCTGCAGCGCCGCCACCTGCGCCATGCCGATCACGCTGCGCATGGCGGCGCCGCACAGCATCCCCGCGCCCAGCAACAACGCCAGTGCCGCCCATGGGTGCCGCAGCGTCCACCAGCGCAAACGTTGCATCTGCGCGGCGGCGCGCTGGCGGGTATTGTGTCGATTGTCGCGAGTGATCATCTGCCATGCCCGATTCACGATCCATGCCTCCGAAGAAGCCGGCCCCGCCTGCAGGCCCGCGCGCGGCGCTCGATGCGCTGCTCGCCGGCGCTGCCGGTGGCACCTTGCGCCGTGCCCGGTGGCTCGACGCGGTGGATCAATTGCTGCGTCCCAGTTTGCCGGCAGGTGTGGCCGCGCACGTGCGCATGGCCAACATCCGTGGCAGCAAGCTGATTTTCGTCGCCGACGCACCGGTGTGGCACGCCAAACTGCGGCTGGCCACCCCGGAACTGCTCGACGCCGCCCGCTCCATCGGGCTGGAAGTGGATGCGGTGGCGATCAAGCTGGCCACCCAGGTGCCGCATCCGGTTGTCGCTGCGGCACCGCACCCCCCCGCCTCGGCGGCGGCCCAGCGTGGGCTGGCAGCGGCCTTGGCGTTGTTGCGTTCCCCTGCATCCGAAGATGCCTGCGGGGCCCGCAAGGCCGGAAACACACGGGAAGGGTAACTGCCCGGCGCCTTGGCCAGCGCGCATCCTAACGGGACAAGTCCGTGATTTTGTTAAGAAATGCGAAACACGAGGCGGTGCCACTGCGATCTGCGTCACCCACCCGCACCGCTCACAGTGCCGGCAATGCGGTGCCGTAACTCAGCGGCGGCAGCTGTGCCGGGTCGCTGAAGCTGACCTCTTCCCAGGCGCTGCTGTCAGCCAGCAAGGCCCGCACCAGGGTGTTGTTCAGGGCATGCCCGGACTTGTAGCCGGTATAGGCACCGATGATGGGCCGGCCCGCCAGGTACAGGTCGCCGATCGCGTCCAGGATCTTGTGGCGAACGAATTCGTCGGCATAGCGCAGGCCGTCTTCGTTCAGCACCCGGAATTCGTCGAGCACGATGGCATTGTCCATCGAGCCACCCAGGCCCAGGTTGCGATCCCGCATGAACTCCAGGTCACGCATGAAACCGAAGGTACGGGCGCGGCTGACTTCCTTGATGTAGGCCTCGGTGGAGAAATCGAACACCACCTGCGACAGCGTCTCGGGGATGGCCGGGTGGTTGAATTTGACCGTGAAGTCGAGGCGGAAGCCAGCGTGCGGCTCGAACCGGGCGCGCTTGTCGCCCTCGCGCACTTCCACCGCATGCTTGATGCGGATGTAACGCTTGGCGGCGGGTTGTTCGACGATCCCGGCCGATTCCAGCAGGAACACGAACGGCCCGGCCGAGCCGTCCATGATCGGAATTTCCGGCGCCGTCAGCTCGACATAGGCATTGTCGATGCCCAGGCCCGCCAGTGCCGACAGCAGGTGCTCCACGGTCTGCACCTTGGCGCCGTCGCAACTCAAGCCCGTGCACAAGGTGGTTTCGGTCACCAGAGTCGCCGTCGCCGGCATTTCCACCACCGGTTCCAGATCGATGCGACGAAACACGATGCCGGTATCCACCGGCGCCGGACGCAGGGTGAGAAAGACCTTTTCCCCGCCATGCAGACCCACGCCGGTGGCGCGGATGACGTTCTTGAGAGTGCGTTGGCGAAGCATCGGCGAAGATTATCACGGTGCCGGCTGAACACCGCCGGAAAATACCGGCGCACGGCACCTGCCGCCACCGGAAAAACCGGCCGATCGGCGCTTGCCGACCGGCCGCAAGTTCACGCCGGGCATCCCCCGGCGGCGGACAGGACATCCTCGCCGCGTCCTCGCGGACGGGGCGAGCTGGTCACTCAGTCGGCCTGGCGGCGCAGGAACGCCGGGATGTCCAGATAGTCGTCCTTCGGCAGCTCGGCGGCGACCGGCGCGACGTCGGCATTGCGACGCAGGGCGCTGGCGAAGCTGGACGGCATCGGCGGCACGAAACCGTCGGCGATCGCATCGATCGGCAGGCCGGTGGTGCCATCGCGCTTGACCTGGGTGTTGATCAACTGCACCTGCGGGCGTCGCGCCGGCTCCTGCACCGGTTCGAAACGCACGTTGCGGGTGGCATCCCCGACCGGCACGCGCACGCTGCCGGCGGCACGGCTCAGGCCGGTGGCCACCACGGTGACCTTGACTTCGTCCTGCATGTTCGGATCCACCGAGGTGCCGATGATGACGGTGGCATCCTCGGAAGCGAAGTCGCTGACCACGCGACCGATCTCGTCGAATTCGGACATGGTCAGGTCCGAGCCGGAGGTGATGTTGACCAGCACGCCATTGGCGCCATGCAGGTTGACGTCATCCAGCAACGGGTTGCGGATCGCCGCTTCGGCTGCCGCCTGCGCACGGTCGTCGCCGCGCGCCACGCCGGTGCCCATCATCGCCAGGCCCATTTCGCTCATCACCGTGCGCACGTCGGCGAAATCGACATTGATCAGGCCGGGGCTGACGATCAAATCGGCGATGCCCTGCACCGCGCCCTGCAGCACTTCGTTGGCGGCACGGAAGGCCTGGATCATGGTGGCATTGCGGCCCAGCACGGTGATCAGCTTCTCGTTCGGGATGGTGATCAGCGAGTCGCAGTGCTGGCTCAACTCCTCGATGCCCTTCTGCGCCACCTGCATGCGCCGGCGACCCTCGAACGGGAACGGCTTGGTGACCACGGCCACGGTGAGAATGCCCATCTCCTTGGCCAGCTGCGCCACCACCGGCGCCGCACCGGTGCCGGTGCCGCCCCCCATGCCGGCAGTGATGAACACCATGTCGGCACCCTGCAGGGCGTCCATGATGGCTTCACGATCTTCCAGCGCGGCCTGGCGGCCCACTTCCGGATTGGCGCCGGCACCCAGACCCTTGGTGACGTTGCCGCCGAGGGTGAGTTGCAGGTTGGCGCCGCAATTCTTGATCGCCTGCGAGTCGGTGTTGGCGGTGATGAACTCCACCCCGCCCACGCTGCTGTTGACCATGTGCGCGACCGCATTGCCGCCCCCGCCGCCGACGCCGATGACCTTGATGACGGCGTTGGGTGCCACCTGATTGATCAATTCGAAATGTGCCATGTCCGTGTCCTGTTGTTGTTGTGATGTGTGTGTCATGCCGTGTTGCGTGTCGCCATTCATTTGCTTGTCTGCCTGCCAGACCGTCCTGCCACTCAAAACTCGCCGCGGAACCACTTGAGGAACCGTTTCAACACGCCTCCCACCTTGCCGGTGGGCAACGGTGCACGCTTGGGGTGTTCCATCTGCGCGCCCAGCAGCAGCAGGCCCACCCCGGTGGCGTGCACCGGGTTGCCCACCACTTCGCCGAGGCCGGTGACGTGCTGCGGGATGCCGATCCGCACCGGCATCTGCAGCATTTCCTCGGCCAGTTCGACCACGCCCTCCATCTTGGCGGCGCCGCCGGTCAGCACCATGCCGGCACGCACGCGCTGCTCGAACCCGCTGCGGCGCAATTCCGCCTGCACCATTTCGAAGATTTCCTCGTAGCGCGCCTGCACCGCCTGCGCCAGCGCCTGCCTCGGCATCCGCCGGGGCGGGCGATCGCCCACGCTTTCCACCTGGATGCTTTCCTCGGCCCGCGCCAGCTGTGCCAGCGCGCAGGCGTACTTGACCTTGATGTCCTCGGCATGCGGCGTGGGCGTGCGCAGCATGTGCGCGATGTCTTCGGTCACCTTGTCGCCGGCCACCGGCAGGTTGGCGGTGTGGCAGATCGCGCCCTGCATGAACACCGCGATATCGGTGGTGCCCGCCCCCATGTCCACCAGCACCACACCCAGTTCCTTTTCGTCGCCGGTCAACACCGCCGTGCTCGACGCCAGCGAGGACAGGACCAGTTCGTCCACCTGCAGACCGCAGCGCTGCACGCATTTGCTGATGTTCTGCGCCGCCGACTGCGCGCAGGTCACCAGATGCGCGTGCACTTCCAGCCGCACGCCGGTCATGCCCACCGGGTTGCGAATGCCCTCCTGCGAATCGTCCAGCACGTATTCGCGCGGGATCGCGTGGAGGATTTTCTGGTCCGCCGGGATGGCCACGGCCTTGGCGGCATCCAGCACGCGGTCGAGGTCGGCGTGGGTGACCTCGCCATCGCGGATCGGCACCACGCCCAGCGAGTTCTTGCATTGCACGTGGTTGCCGGAAATCGAGGCGTACACGCTGCTGACTTCGCAGCCGGCCATCAGTTCGGCCTCCTCCACCGCACGCTGGATCGACTGCACGGTGGAGTCGATGTCCACCACCACGCCGCGGCGCAGCCCGCGCGATTCATGCGAGCCGATGCCGATCACCTCGATCGGCTCGCCCGGGGCGTATTCGCCCACCAGTGCGGTGACCTTGGAGGTGCCGATGTCGAGCCCGACGATCAGCGATTTGTCGCCCTTGCGATTCATGTGTTGGAGCCGTGGTTGGTGGTGGAGGGAGAACGGTTCGGCGGCGCTGCGGCAGCGGTGCCGGATGGGGCGGCCGCAGACACTGGTGCGGGCGCGGGTTTGCCCCAATGCAGGGCAAACCCGTTGGTGTAGCGCAAATCGGCACGTTGCAGACGACGTGTGCCGTTCATCGCCTGCAGCTGCGGCAGCAAGGCCGCAAAGCGCTCCAGCCGCAGCTGCGGATCGTTGCGCCCCAGCACCAGCCGGGTGCCATCGCGCAACGTGACCGACCAGCTGCCGCGGCGATCCAGCGCCACGCCCAGCACCCCGCCCACACCCGCCAGCTGCTTGCCGGCCTGGTGATACAGCGCCACCACTTCCGGCACCCGCGCCTCGGGGCCATCCAGCTGCGGCATGCCGGCGGGCACCTGCAATTTGCCGACCGGGAACAGCTCGCCATGCTCGGACAGCAACCGCTGCTCGCCCCAGCGCGCGAACGGCTTGAATTCGCGGATCTGCACTTCCAGCACATCCGGCCAGTGCTTGCGCACTTCCGCCCGCTCGACCCACGGCAAACGCTTCACCGCCTGCTGCACATCGCCCAGGTTCACCGCGAAGAACCCGCGCCGGGCCAGCGGCATCACCGTTGCCTGCAGCTGTGCACGGTCCACCCGCTGCAATTGCCCGGTCACGCGCAAGGTGCGCAGGGGCCAGTGCGCCGCACCCATCCAGCCCTCGACCACGGCCACCACCGGCAGTGCGATCAGCACCACCGCCAGCAGCCAGGCCAAGGGGCGCAGCGCGTTTTTCACAAGGTCTGCTCCAGGATCGCCCAGCACAGGTCTTCGAACCCGATCCCCAGTTGCCGTGCGGCCTTGGGCACCAGCGAATGACTGGTCATGCCCGGCGCGGTATTGACTTCCAGCAGCAGCAACTTGCCGCTGCTGCGTTCGCGCATCACGTCGACCCGGCCCCAGCCGCTGCAACCGGCGGCGAGAAATGCCGCCAGCGCCAGCGCGCAGATCGCGGCTTCATCGTCGCCCTCGAGCCCCGGGCACAGATACTGGGTGTCTTCGGCAACGTATTTGGCGTTGTAGTCGTACCAGCCACCCTTGGGCACGATCCGGATCGACGGCAGGGCACGTTCGCCGAGGATGCCCACGGTCAGCTCGTCGCCCACCACCATCTGCTCCATCAGCATCTCGCCACCGTAGGCGCGGGCCACTGCAATGGCGGCATCGATGTCGGCCGCGGTCTCCACCCGTGCCACGCCCACGCTGGAACCTTCGCAGGAGGGTTTGACGAACACCGGCAGGCCCAGTTCCAGCGCCGCCGCGCGCAGGTCGGCGCCGGGCGCCAGGCGCAGGAACTTCGGCGTCGGCAGGCCGGCGGCGATCCACACCTGCTTGGTGCGGATCTTGTCCATGGTCAGCGCACTGCCGAGCACGCCGGAGCCGGTGTACGGCACTTCGAAGCCTTGCAGCAAGCCTTGCAGCACACCGTCTTCGCCGCCGCCCTTGTTGCCATGCAGGATGTTGAACACGCGGTCGAACTGGCCGTGCACCAGCGCGTCCAGCAGCGCCGGAATGCCATCCACCGGATGCGCATCCACCCCGCGTGCACGCAGCGCGTCCAGCACATTGCGACCGGAATCCAGCGACACTTCGCGTTCGCTGCTGCTACCACCCATCAACACCGCCACCCGCCCGAATGCATGCGGGTCGGTGCCGCGCGGAGGCGTGGTTTCCATTGCGTTCATGCGCCCGCTCCTTGCAAGCCTTCACGCGCAAGCATCTGCGCCGCAGCGCCGATATCGCCGGCGCCCATCAGCAACAGCAGGTCACCGTCATGCAGCACGCCGGGCAGCACGCTGGCCAGCTCGCCGGCGGCGCTCACCACCACCGGGTCGACCCGGCCGCGGGTGCGGATGCTGCGCGCCAGCGACTTCGCATCGGCACCGGCAATCGGTGCCTCGCCGGCGGGATAGACCTCGGTCAGCACCAGCGCATCCACCCCCGACAGCACGGCGGCGAATTCGTCGAACAGATCCCGCGTGCGCGAGTAGCGGTGCGGCTGGAAGGCCACCACCAGCCGCTTGTCCGGCCAGCCGCCACGGGCGGCGGCAAACACCGCCGCCAGCTCTTTCGGGTGATGCCCGTAGTCATCCACCAGCGCCACTTCGCCGCCGTCCGCCAGGCGCAGCGTGGCCAGCTGATTGAAGCGACGACCGATGCCTTCGAACCGCTCGAACGCACGCGCGATGGCGGCATGCGGCACGCCCAGCTGCCAACCGATGGCGGCGGCGGCCAGCGCATTCTGCACATTGTGGCGACCCGGCAGGGCCAGCGTGCAGGCGGTGCGCGAACCATCCGGCAGGCACAGGGTGAAATGCATCTGCGCACCCTGCTGGCGCACATCGGCGGCACGCACATCGGCCTCGTGCGAGAAACCGTAGGTGATGATGTGACGCGGCGTGGTGTGAACCAGCTGCGCCACTTCCTCGTCATCGATGCACAACACGGCCAGCCCGTAGAACGGCAGGCGATGCAGGAATTCGGAGAACGCCTGCTTGACCCGCTCGAAATCGCCGCCGTAGTTTTCCAGATGGTCGGCATCGATATTGGTGATGACCGCCACCGCCGGGTTCAGGCGCAGGAAACTGCCGTCGCTCTCGTCGGCCTCGGCCACCAGCCAATCACCCTTGCCCAGCCGCGCATTGGCGCCGGCGGCCAGCAGCTTGCCGCCGATCACGAAGGTGGGATCCAGTGCGCCTTCGCCCAGCACGCTGGCGGTGAGCGAGGTGGTGGTGGTCTTGCCGTGGGTGCCGGCCACTGCCACGCCGCGCTTGAAGCGCATCAGCTCGGCCAGCATTTCCGCACGCGGCACCACCGGAATGCGCTGCGCGCGCGCTTCCAGCAGCTCGGGGTTGTCCGGCTTGATCGCGCTGGACACCACCACGCAATCGGCTTCCAGCACGTTCGCCGAGGCATGGCCTTTCTGGATGTTGATGCCGAGCGAGGCCAGCCGCTTGGTGACCGCATTGTCGGCATTGTCCGAGCCGCTGACCTGATAGCCCAGCGTGCACAGCACTTCGGCAATGCCGCTCATGCCGACCCCGCCGATGCCGACGAAATGCACCCGCGGAAACGCCTTGGCAGGTTCGTTGATGCCTTGCAGGTGCAGGCGATTGCTGGCCATCACGCGGCCTCCGAGGCAAGAGTTGCGAAGACGGCATCGGCCACCCGCTGTGCGGCGTCGGGCCGGGCCAGGGCACGTGCGGCGCGCGCCATCGAAAGCCGTTTGCCGGGGTCGGCCGACAGTTCCGCCAGCACTGCCTGCAGCTGCGTGGCCAGCTGTCCGGACTGCGGCAGCAGCACGGCGGCACCGCGTTCGACCAGATACTCGGCATTGCGGGTCTGGTGGTCGTCCACCGCCTGCGGAAACGGCACCAGCACGCTGCCCACGCCCACCGCGCAGACTTCGGCCAGAGTCAACGCGCCGGCGCGGCAGACCACCAGATCGGCCCACGCATACGCGGCGGCCATGTCGGCAATGAACGGCTGCACGTCGGCGTTGACATCGGCGTCGGCATAGGCCTGGCGTGCCGCGTCCAGCATCTTTTCGCCGGCCTGATGGACGATGTCCACCGGCTGGCCCAGCGCGGCCACTGCCTGCGGCACGGCTTCATTCAAGGCGCGTGCGCCCTGGCTGCCGCCCAGCACCAGCAAGCGCAGGGCGCCGGCATGGTCGAACGTGCCGCTTTGGAGCATGCGCTGTTCCGGTGCCGGTACTTGCGCAATCTGCGCACGCACCGGGTTGCCCACCAGGGTTTCCTTCACGAATGCACCCGGGAACCCCACCAGCACTTGTCGTGCGAATTTCGCCAGCGTCTTGTTGGTCATGCCGGCGGCGCGGTTCTGTTCGTGCACCAGCAGCGGGATGCCGGCCAGCCGCGCCGCCAGGCCGCCCGGCCCGGCGGCATAGCCGCCGAAGCTGATCACCGCCGCCGGCTGCCGCAATTTCAACACCCGCGCCGCCGCGCGCACCGCAGCCAGTACCCGCAGCGGCGCACCCAGCAACTTCACCAGACCCTTGCCGCGAATGCCCTGCACGGCGATGGTGTCGATGGCGATGTCGTGCTGCGGTACCAGCCGGGTTTCCATGCCGCCATCGGCCCCCAGCCAACGTACCTGCGCGCCACGCTCGCGCAGCGCCTGCGCCACCGCAAGGCCGGGGAAGATGTGGCCGCCGGTACCGCCGGCCATGATCAGGATCAGGGGCGCTTGCGTGCTCAACGCGCCCTCCGCAATGCGGCCAGCGCCGCGGATTCCGCCGGGGAACGACCCAGCACCGGCTCCACGCGCGCACGTTGCCGGCTGGTGGCACGGACATTGCCGTCCGCCGCCGGCATGGGCGGCTGCGAGGCCAGCGGCGGCTGGCCCACCGTCGCTGCAGCAGTCACGCCGCGCCGGATGGCCACCTGGCGTGCGGCACGATCGTATTCATAGGACACCCGCAGCAGCAAGCCCATCGCGGCGCAAGTCATCAGCACGCTCGAACCACCGTAGGACACCAGCGGCAGCGTCAGGCCCTTGGTGGGCAGCACGCCGAGATTCACGCCCATCGACACGAAGCTTTGCAGCGCCATCCACAGTGCGATGCCGAAGGCGATGTAGCCGGAGAAATGCCGCTTCATTTCCACGCAGCGCAAGCCCAGCCAGAACGCGCGTCCGGCCAGCAGCGCATACAGCGCCAGCACGACACACACCCCGACCAGGCCCAGTTCCTCGGCGATCACCGAGAAGATGAAGTCGGTATGCGCCTCCGGCAGGTAGGAGAGCTTCTGCACCGAGCCGCCCAGGCCGACCCCGAACCATTCGCCACGGCCGATCGCCATCAGCGCGTTGCTGAGCTGGTAACCGGCACCCAACTGGTCTTGCCACGGATCCATGAAGGATGTGACGCGACGCATGCGGTACGGCTCGAAGATCACCAGCGCCACCAGCCCCGGCACCAGCACCAGCACCGGCAGGATCAAGCGTTTGAATGGCGCGCCACCCAGCAGCAGCATGCACGCGGTGATGCCGAACAGCAGCACCGACGAGCCGAAATCCGGCTGCGTCAACAGCATGACCACCAGCAGCACCACCACCCCGGCCGGCTTGAGCATCGCCACCCAGGTGGCGGCCACGTCTTCATTGAAGCGCTTCAGGTAGCTGGCCAGCCATACGATGTAGAACACCTTCACCAGTTCCACCGCCTGGAAACTGGCCGGCCCGAGGTTGATCCAGCGCCGCGCGCCGTTGACGCTCTTGCCCACCATCGGCAGCCACACCAGCGCCAGCAACACGAAACAGGCCAGCAGCAGGTAGTGGCTGTATTTTTCCACCAGCTTCAATTCCAGCCGCATCACCAGCACCGCCAGTACCAGGCCGCCACCCAGGAAGATGGCGTGGCGGCCGAGGAAATGCCACGGTCCGGCGTTCTGGCCGCCGCCGGCAATCGCCGCCGATCCGACCATCACCACGCCGAGGCAGGCCAGCAGCACCATCGCCGCCAGCAGCCACGGGTCGAAGCGGCCGCCGAGCTCATCGCGCCGGGTGGCCTGGGGCTGGATGTCGAAGCCGAACGGGCGCATCTCAGCGCACCTTCAACGTGGCAAGCCCAACCAGCACCAGCACCACGCTGATGATCCAGAAGCGCACGATCACCCGCGGCTCCGGCCAGCCCTTCAGTTCGAAGTGGTGGTGGATCGGCGCCATCTTGAACACACGCTTGCCGGTGAGCTTGAAGCTGGCCACCTGGATCATCACCGACAGCGTCTCGATGACGAAGATGCCGCCCATCAGCACCAGCACCAGTTCCTGGCGCACGATCACCGCGATCGTGCCCAGTACCGCGCCCAGCGCCAGCGCGCCGATGTCACCCATGAACACCATCGCCGGGTAGGTGTTGAACCACAGGAAGCCGAGGCCCGCACCGGCGATCGCGGTGCAGATGATGATCAGCTCGCCCGCCCCCGGCACCCGCGGGATCTGCAGGTACTGGGCGAAGGTGGCGTTGCCCGAGGCATAGGCGAACACGCCCAGCGCGCAAGCCACCAATACGGTGGGCATGATCGCCAGGCCGTCGAGGCCGTCGGTCAGATTGACCGCGTTGGAGAACCCGACGATCCAGAAATACGCCACCGCCACGAAGCCCACGCCCGCCATCGGCAGCGCGATCGACTTGAACAGCGGCACGTAGAAGGTGGTGGCCGCCGGCACGTCGGCGAACGCGAACAGGTAGATGCCGGCCGCCAGCCCCAGCAGCGACTGCAACGCGTACTTGGTGCGCGAACGCATGCCGTTGGGGTCGCGCTTGACGATCTTGATCCAGTCGTCGGCCCAGCCGATGGCGCCGAAACCCAGCATCACCACCAGCACCACCCACACGTACTTGTTGCGCAGATCGGCCCACAGCAGCACCGCGGCGGTGATCGACGAGAGGATCAGCGCACCGCCCATGGTGGGGGTACCGGCCTTCGAGAAATGCGACTGCGGGCCGTCCTTGCGGATCGGCTGGCCACCCTTGAGCGTGGCCAGGTAGCGGATCATCGCCGGCCCCCACCACAGCGACAGCGCCAGCGAGGTCAACGCTGCCAGGATGGCGCGGAAGGTCAGGTAGTTGAACAGGTTGAAGTGGCCCTGCAACTGTTCCAGCCAGCGGGTGAGTTCAAGCAGCACCGGTGTTCTCCTCGCCGCGTGCGGCATCGCGTTGCAGCAGCGCTTTCACGACCACGTCCATCGCGCTGCCGCGCGACCCCTTGACCAACACCACCACGTCGGCCTGCGGGCGCTGCTGCAGATCGTCCTGCAATGCCTCGGTCAATGCCGCATGGGTGGTGAATTGGCGTGCGCCATCCGCAAATGCCTGCGCCGCATGGGCACTCAAGGCACCCAGGGTGTACAGCCGGGTGATGCCGGCGCGTTTGGCGCGACTACCGGCCTCGGCATGCAGGGCCGCCTCGTCCACGCCCAGTTCGCGCATGTCGCCCAGCACCAGCCAGGCTTCGGCCTTGCCGTCCGCCAAGGTGTCGATGGCAGCGGCCAGCGAGCCCGGATTGGCGTTGTAGCTGTCGTCGATCAGCAGGGCGCCATCGTGCAGGCGATGCCTGTCCAGGCGGCCGGCCACGCCGGCAACCGCTTCCAGCCCGGCACGCAGTTGCTCCGGGCTTGCCCCCACTGCCAGCGCCATCGATGCGGCGGCCAGTGCGTTGCGCACGTTGTGCCGACCGGGCAGCGGCAGCCGCACTGGTACCGTGCCTTGCGGCGTGACCAGGATGAAGCTGGAACCGTCGATATCGGCATGGATCTGCGTGGCGGTGATGTCGGCATGGACATCGATGCCGAACCGCAGCGTGCGGCGAGTACCCGCTTGTTCGAGGAAATACAGGGCAAATGCGTCGTCGACATTGACCACCGCCACGCCGTCCGCAGGCAGTGCGGCATAGATCGCGCCCTTGGTGTCGGCAACGCCCTTCAAACTGCCCATCCGTTCCAGGTGGGCAGGCGCGATGTTGTTGACCAGCGCCACGTCGGGCCGCGCGATGGCGGTGAGATAGGCGATGTCGCCGGGCTTGCCGGCGCCCATTTCATACACTGCGAAACGCGCGTCTTCCGGCGCATCCAGCACCGCCAGCGGCAACCCGATCTCGTTGTTGCGGTTGCCCGGGTTGGCATAAGCACCACCTGACTGCGAAAGGATCGACAGCAGCAGGGTCTTGACCGTGGTCTTGCCGTTGCTGCCGGTCACCGCCAGCACCTTGGTGCTGCGTTCGCGCTGCACCGCAGCGGCAAGAGCGGCCAGTGCACGCCCGGCATCGGCCACCACCACCTGCGGCAATGCCACCGCGCAGGGCTGCGCCACCAGCGCCGCCACGCAACCACCGTCGGCAGCCTGGGCCAGGTGGTCATGGCCATCGAACTGTTCGCCTTTCAGGGCAACGAACAAGGGCCGCCCGGCCTGTGGCAATGCCCGGGTATCGATGGCCACCACGTCCACCGTGACATCGAGCCCTTGCAGGCACCCGCCGGTGACCTGCGCGATCCACGACAGCTGGAGCGGCCTCATGCGCGCCTCCGCAGCTGCGCACGCGCCTGCTGGGCATCATCGAAGGGATGCCTGACGCCGCCCACGTCCTGATAAGGCTCGTGGCCCTTGCCGGCGATCAGGATCACATCGCCCTCGGACGCCGTGCCGATGGCCTGCGCAATGGCACTGGCACGGTCACGCAGCACCTGCACCCGCTCGGCCTGCCGGAAGCCCGCCAGAATGTCGGCGACGATGGCATCGCCGTCCTCGTGCCGCGGATTGTCGTCGGTGACGATCACGACATCGGCCAGCCGTTCGGCAATCGCGGCCATCTGCGGACGCTTGCCGGTGTCGCGCTCGCCACCGCAACCGAACACGCACACCAGCCGGCCTTCCACATGCGCACGCAGCGACTGCAGCGCCTGCTCCAGGGCGTCCGGAGTGTGGGCGTAATCGACCACCACCAGCGGCAAGCCACCCTCGCCGCCCAGCCGGTTCATGCGCCCATCCACCGGCAGCAATTGCGACAGCGTTTCGGCAATCAGTGCCGGCGCCATCTCCAGCGCATGCAAGGTGGCGGCAACCGCCAGCAGATTGTCCACATTGAACCGGCCCAGCAGCGGCGAGCGCACCGGGTGTGCCTGGCCACCGGCTTCCAGCAGGAACCGGATGCCGCTGCCATCGAGTTGCACATCCTCGGCACGCACGCTGGCACCGGCGGCACCACGCGAGGAGAACCCCAGCGCGCGCACCTTGCCGCTGACCGCCGCGAACAGCTCGCGCCCGTAAGGGTCATCCAGGTTCACCGTGGCCGCACGCAGCCCCGGCCACTCCAGCAACTTGCGCTTGGCCGCGCCGTAGCTGGCCATGTCACCGTGGTAGTCCAGATGGTCGCGGGTGAGATTGGTGAACACCGCAACATCGAAATGCACACCGTCCACACGGCCCTGGTCGAGCGCGTGCGAGGACACTTCCATCGCCACCGCCGCCGCGCCCTCGTCGCGCAACTCGGCCAGCAGGGCATGCAGGCGCAGCACCAGCGGCGTGGTGAAACCGGTGGGCACGGTCTTCGGCCAGATCCCGCTGCCCAGCGTGCCCACGGTGCCCGCCGGCGTGCCGCGCAGGGTCCACGCCTGCGCCAGCAGCTGCACGGTGGAGGTCTTGCCATTGGTGCCGGTCACACCCACGCAGGTCATGTCGGCGCTGGGATGACCATGGAATTGATCGGCCATCGCGCCCATGCGGGCGCGCAGGCCCGATACCGGAATTGCATCCTCGGGGGCCGGCAACTCCGGCGGGGCCGGCGGCTCGAACAACACCGCGCCGGCACCGGCCGCACGCGCGGCATCGACGAAATTCAGCCCGTGCGCGCCGAAGCCGGCAATCGCCACGAACGCATCGCCCGGCTGCACTTCCCGGCTGTCCTGCACCAGCCCGGTGACGGCCAGATCCGCCGACAAGCCCTCCAGCTCCGGCAGCAGCTCGCTGAGCAGCATCGCGCGGGTCATTGCACACCCCCATGCACCGGCGCCGTGGCCGGGACGGCGGCGCTGGCCAGCCTCGCACCGGCCTGGCCCTCGGCCTTCAGGCGCTTGGCTTCGGCTGCCTGCTGCACCGCCACCCAGGCATCCAGATTGTCCGGCGCCACGTCCATCAGGCGCAGCGCGCCTTCCATCACGCTGCGGAACACCGGCGCCGACACCACGCCGCCGTAATAGCCCTTGCGCGAAGGATCCGGGTCGTTCACCGCCACCACCATCGCGAAACGCGGATGATCCACCGGCACCAGCCCCGCGAAGTAGCCGATGTAACGACGCGAATACCCGCCGGCACTGGCCTTGCGCGAGGTGCCGGTCTTGCCGGCCACGTGGTAGCCCAGGATCGCCGCCTGGGTGGCGGTGCCGCCCGGCTCGGTCACGGTCTGCATCATCTGCAGCACTTCCTGCGCGATTTTCCGATCCAGCACGCGCTTGGGCGGGTTGTGCTGACCCTTCACGAAACTGGGCTGGTGCAGCAAACCGCCATTGCCCAGCGCGGCATAGGCGGTGGCGATCTGCAAGGGCGTCACGCTCAGGCCGTAGCCATAACTCATGGTCTGCTTGCTGGTGCCGCTCCAGCGATCCGGCGGCGGGAACAGGCCTGCTGCTTCGCCCGGGAACCCGCTGTGGGTGGAACTGCCGTAGCCGAAGCGACGCATGAAATCATTGAACTGGCGGTCACTCAAACGTCGCGCCACCAGCGAAGCCCCCACATTGGAGCTCTTGCGGATGATGCCGGTGGTATCCAGCACACCGTAATTGTGGGTATCGGTTGTGCGGTACTTGCCGTTGGGAATCCAGCCGGGGCTGGTATTGAACAAGGTCTGCGGGGTGATGACGCCGGCTTCCAGCCCCGCCGCCACGGTCAGCGGCTTCATCGTCGAACCCGGCTCCAGCAGGTCGGTGACCGCGCGGTTGCGATGCGCGTCGCGCGGGCTGCTGCCGACCGCGTTGGGGTTGAAGGTGGGGAAGTTGGTCATCGCCAGCACTTCGCCGCTGGCCACGTCCAGCACCACCGCCGAGCCGCTGCTGGCACCGGTCTCGACAATCGCGCTGCGCAGTTCGCGATGCGCCAGATACTGGATGCGGCGGTCGATGCTCAACGCCAGATCGTGCCCCGGCTGCGCGGCACGCACCAGATCCACGTTCTCGACGATCCGGCCCTTGTTGTCGCGGATCACCCGCTTGATGCCCGGGATGCCGCTGAGCCAATCGTCGAACGCCAGCTCCAGCCCTTCCTGGCCTCGGTCATCGATACTGGTGAAACCCAGCACATGCGCCAGCATCTCGCCCTGCGGATAGAACCGGCGATATTCGCGCTGCGCGGCCACGCCCGGAATCTCCAGTGCCAGGATGCGTGCCGCCTCATCCGGGTTGATGCGGCGCTTGAGGTACACGAACTCCTTGTCGGCACGCGTACTCAGACGTTGTGCCAGTTCATCCTGCGCCATGCCCAGCACCTCGGCCAGCGCCGGCAGGCGCGCCGGCACCTTCAGCAGCTCCTTCGGGTTGGCCCAGATGGATTCCACCGGCGAGGAAATCGCCAGCGGCTCGCCGTTGCGGTCGGTGATCATGCCGCGCGAAATGGCGATCGGCAGGTCGCGCAGCGAGCGTGCATCGCCCTGGCGCTGATAGAACGCGTGGTTGATCACCTGCAGATCCAGTGCCCGCGCCAGCAGGCCGGTGGAAGCCAGCCCCAGGAAACCGCACACCAGCAGCAACCGCTTGCGCAATTCGAACTGGCCACCGCCACGCTCGCGGCGCGCGCCCCAGCCAAACCAGCGTTGGCGCTTGTCGATCTGTTTCATCGGCGCAGCACCACGGTGTCTTCGGTACGCGGGAACACCATGCCCAACTGCACCCGCGCCACCTGGTCGATGCGGTTGCTTTCCGCCCAGGTCGCCTGCTCCAGCTGCAGACGGCCGAATTCGATGTTCAAGGTGTCGCGCGTCTTTTCCAGCCGCGACAACGCAATGAAGGCCTGCCGATGCTCGTGACGATCACGCACGATCAGCAGTGCACTGGCCACATTGGCCACCACCAGCAGAACCAGCAGCAGGCCGCGGATCATGCCGCCACCCCGCCGTGCACTGCCAGCTTTTCCGCTACCCGCAGCACCGCACTGCGCGCACGCGGGTTGTCCGCAAGCTCGGCCTCGCCCGCTTTGCGTGCGCCACCCACCAGCTTGAGCGTGGGCGTGAAGGCGATTTCCACCGGCATCCGGCGGTTGGCCGGCGGCGCCTTGGCATGGCGGGCCATGAATTGCTTGACGATGCGATCTTCCAGCGAATGGAAACTGATCACGGCCAGGCGGCCACCGGGTTTGAGCTGGTGCAAGGCGGCATCCAGCCCGGCCTCAAGATCCGCCAATTCGCGATTGATGTGGATGCGGATGGCCTGGAAACTGCGCGTGGCCGGATGAGTCTTGCTGTCGCCGCGCGGCAGCACGCCGGCAATCAACGCCGCCAGCTGTGCCGTGCGTTGCAGCGGCACCTCGGCGCGCTGGGCGACGATGGCGCGGGCGATGCGCCGGCTCTGGCGCTCCTCGCCATGCATCCAGAGCACGTCGGCAATCTCTTTTTCGGACGCATGCGCCAGCCACTGCGCGGCACTCTCACCGGTATCCGGATCCATGCGCATGTCCAGCGGGCCGTCCTTGCCGAACGAAAACCCGCGCTCGGCCACGTCCAGCTGCGGCGACGACACACCGAGATCGAGCAGCACGCCATCCAGGCCCGCCGCGGTCGCCGGCCAGGCCGCCAGACCGGCGAAACTGCCGCGATGCCAGGACAGGCGCGGGTCGGCGTCGGCCATCTGCGTGGCCACCGCGATCGCGTCCGGATCCTTGTCCATCACCAGCAAACGCCCCTTTTCGCCAAGCCGCTGCAGCACCCCGCGGGCATGTCCGCCTCGTCCGAACGTGCCATCCAGGTAGATTCCGTCCCGTTTCACTACCAGCCCATCCATGACCTCGGCAAACAACACCGGGAGATGGGCGGCAGGCTTGCCCGCGCCCACCCCGCTCACAACGGAAGATCCAGCAAGTCGTCATCCAGGCCGGCATCCCCCAGGGTTTGCCGCATCTGTGCCTGATAGGCCGATTCGCTCCACAACTCGAAGCTGTCGCCCATGCCCAGCAGCACCGCCTTGCGCTCGATGCCGGCAGTCGTCCGCAGGCTGGCCGGCAGCGAAATCCGGCCATTGCCATCGGGCTCGACGATGGCCGCCGCTGCCACCAGTTTGCGGCGCAGGGTGCGCGCCTGTGCCGACTTCATGCCTTTGGCATTGAGCTGGTCGCGCAGCGCCTCCCACTTGGCGTGCTGGAGAATCCACAAGCAGCCGTCTTCGAAAATGTTGTAGGTGATGACCAGCTGGTTCCCCGATGCACGCGCAATCAGATCCCGATAGGCGGTGGGGATTGCCAACCGGCCCTTGTCGTCGATCGTGATGGCGGTTTCGCCCTGGAACATGCCTGCGCCTGAATCCCGATATGCAAATTGCAACTCTGGAAAACCACAAATTCCCCGGTTTTCCCACTTGTCGCCACATTAGCAGGCAATCCCCCACTGTCAACACTCTCTGAAAGGAAATTTCCCAAGCGGGGTCAATGACTTGCAGCAAACTTCAAGAAGTTGTTCAAGCTTTATCCACAAGCATTTGTTTCGTCTCAAATTTTGAGATTTCGAGAAGAGCATCCCAGTTCTGTGGCCCAAGAGAACGGCCGCGCGAGCCACATGCTGCGGCGCAATATCTGAATGGCCTCGGGACAGGCACAATGCGCGAATGTGCCTGGTTGCCTTCGCCCACAACGTGCATCCACGCTGGCGGCTGGTGCTGGCCGGCAACCGCGATGAACTGCACGACCGTCCCACCGCTGCGCTGGCGGCCTGGCCCGACGCCCCGATCCTGGCCGGCCGCGACCTGCGCGCCGGTGGCACCTGGGTGGGGCTGGGTGCAACCGGCAGGGTGGCGGTGGTCACCAATGTCCGGCAGGGCCTGCCCAGCCCGTTCCAGGGACCGTCACGCGGTGACCTGCCGCGCCAGTTCCTGCAGGGCACCGACACCGCCCTGGGCTATGCGCAGGCACTGGCCGCACGGGCGGCCGGCTACGCGCCGTTCAACCTGATCGTGGCCGACGCGCACGGCTGCGCGCATGCGGGGAACCCTGGGCAGGCCAGCGCCACGCTGCTCGCGGACGGCGTGCACGGGATCTCCAATGGCCCGCTGGACGCGCCTTGGCCCAAGACGCAACGGCTGTGCGCGGTGCTGCGTGCATGGGCCGGCAGTGGCAGCGACGACCTGCCGCCGCTATGGGACGCACTCGCCGACGAACAGATCGCCGCCGACGCCGACCTGCCCGACACCGGCATCGACCTTGCGCTGGAGCGTCAACTGTCGGCGGCCTTCGTGCGCGGCCCAACCTACGGCACCCGCGCCAGCACCGTGATCCTGGTGGACCATGCCGGCCACGGCCACATCCTCGAACGCCGGTTCGGGCCGATGGGGGTGTTCGAGGGGGAAACCCGGCTGCACGACACCGCCCTGGCCGCCGGGTAGAATGGCCACTGGCGGAGTCGGCCAGGCAATCGCGTCACCGGGCAACCGGTGCCGAGGAAAGTCCGGGCTCCACAGGGTACGGTGCCAGGTAACGCCTGGGCGGCGCAAGCCGACGGACAGTGCAACAGAAAGATACCGCCAGCGGCCCTTCGGGTGCGGGCAAGGGTGAAATGGTGCGGTAAGAGCGCACCGCGAGTCCGGCAACGGACCGGCACGGCAAACCCCACCGGGAGCAAGACCAAATAGGGAGGCGGTGATGCGACCCGCAGAGCCTCCGGGTAGGTTGCTTGAGCGTACGGGTGACCGTGCGCCTAGAGGAATGATTGCCACGGTGCGCAAGCACCGCACAGAACCCGGCTTATCGGCCGGCTCCGCCGCTTCATCGCGCCGTGCGCGATGGCACGCTATTCCCCCCCATACAACGTCTTGCGCGACGCGCCGGAGAGTTCGGCGGCGAGTTTGGCGGCGGTGGACGGCGGCAGGTGATCCTTGAGTTTGGCGTACAGCCGGCGGCCTTCGATCACGCTGGCATCGGGCGCGTCTTCCGCGCCGTGGAGCAGCAGCACGAATTCGCCTTTGCGCTGGTTGGCATCGGCGGCCACTTGCGCGCGCAGTTCGGCCAGCGTGCCGTCCAGCACGGTTTCGAACAATTTGGTGAGCTCGCGCGCCAGTACCGCCTTGCGTTCGCTGCCGAACACGGCCACGGCGTCGTTCAGGGTTTCTTCGATGCGGTGTGCGGATTCGTAGAAGATCAGGGTGCGCGGCTCGGCCACCAACGCCGCCAGGTGGTCGCGGCGGGCCTTGGGCTTGGCCGGCAGGAAGCCTTCGAACACGAAGCGGTCGCTGGGCAGGCCGGCCACGCTGAGCGCGGCGATCAAGGCGCTGGCTCCCGGCACCGGGCTGATCTTGATGCCGGCCATGCGCGCCGCACGCACCAGCCGGAAGCCGGGATCGGAGACCAGCGGGGTGCCGGCATCGGACACCAGCGCCAGCGACTCGCCGGCCAGCAACCGTGCCACCAGCGCGGCCACCGCCTCGCCCTCGTTGTGGTCATGCACCGCCAGCAGGGGTTTTTCCAGCCCGAAATGCGCCAGCAGTTGCCGTGTGTGGCGGGTATCTTCGGCACAGATCGCGGTGACCGCCTTCAAAGTCTCCAGCGCCCGCGCGCTGAAATCGCCGAGATTGCCAATGGGGGTAGCCACCACGTGGAGTGTTCCTGGAACCTGCATGTCTGTCTTCCGCGTGGGCGCAGGTAGAATCGTAGCCGGTAACCCAATGAGCGCCCAAGCCGTGGCCCTGATGCGAACCCTCCTCATCGTCTTGCTGCTGGCGCTGGCCGGCTGTGCCACGGCGCCGTCCAAGGCCCCGCCCGCGCCGGCCTTCGCCGCCGCCACCGTGCAAGCGCAGGCGCTGGCAGCCCACCATGCCGGCTTGAGCGGCAAGGCGCGACGCGTCAATACCGACGCCATCGAACAGCTGCTGGCACAACTGGACGATGCCACGCTGGCACACGATGCGGCCAAACTGCCGACCGGCGATCCGCTGTACAACTTTGCCGGACGCGTGCTGCTGCGGCGTGGCTTGCCGCTGCCGCATCCGTTCGATCGTGGCGACGCCAGCTTCGGGGCGGCCAACCGGCCCGCCGCGGATCGCGATGGCTATCGTCCGCCGTTGCGCGTGGCCGTTCTGCTGCCGCTGACCGGCACCCAGGCCGCCGCCGCCGAAGCGGTACGCGATGGCTACATGACCGGCTATTACAGCGAAACCCGGCGTCGTCCCGAGCTGCGCTTCTACGACACCGCCGCCGGCATGAATGCCGCACTGGCACGCGCCGCCGCCGATGGCAACGACTTTGCCGTGGGGCCGCTGGGCCGTGAAGAAACCGACAGCGTGTTCGCCGCCGAGCCGCCCCTGCCGCTGCTGGCGCTCAATCGCGGCACGCGCGCACCGGTGGCGGGCAGCGCGGCTTTTTCGCTGTCACCCGAAGATGAAGGCCTCAGTCTGGCGCAAGTCCTGATCGAACGCGGCAGCAAGCATGTACTGCTGATCGCGGGCAACGACGAGGCGCAACGCCGCACCGCCGAGGCCGCCCAAGCGCAGCTGGAACGGCGTGGCGTGAAGGTGACCAGCCTTGGTTTCAGCACCCAGATGGGCGCTGCGCTGGCGCAGCAGCAAGGCCCTGCCGCCGACAGTCTGCTGCTGGTGCTGAAAGGCCCGCAGGCACGCAGCCTGATCCCGCAGCTGGTGCTGGCCAACCTGGGCCAGTTGCCGCGCTATGCCAGCTCGCAACTCACGTCCGGTACCGGCAAGCCGACCGAAGACATGGCGCTGGACGGCACCATCTTTCCCACCGAACCGTGGCTGATCCGCAACGTGCCCGGCCTGCCCAGCCAGGCCAGTGCCGCCGCACGGGTCGAGACCGCCAAAGGCCCGGCCGCACGCCTGTTCGCCTTCGGCATCGACGCCTGGCGGCTGACCGCCTATCTGGAATCGCTGGCGCAGCAGCCCAATGCGCGCATCAGCGGCGCCACCGGGCAACTGAGCCTGGACGGCTTCGGCAACGTGCTGCGGCGACCGGGATGGTCGCGTTTTTCGGCCGGCGTCGCCGTGCCGCTGGCCGACGGTGCCCACTGAGCCGACATTCCGGCGCGCCCGTGGCGATGCGGTGGAAGCCGCCGCCCTCGCCCACCTGCAAGCGCGTGGCTTGCAGCCGCTGGCCCGCAATGCCAACAGCCGTGGCGGCGAGCTGGATCTGGTGATGCGCGACGGCGCGGTGGTGGTATTCGTGGAAGTGCGTTATCGCAATTCGCAGGCGTTCGGCGGCGGCGCGGCCTCGGTCGATGCCGGCAAGCGCCGCAAGCTGGTGCGCACCGCGCAACTGTGGCTGCAACGCCACCCGCAGCACGCCGACGCCGCCTGCCGCTTCGACGTGGTCGCCGCCAGCGGCAACCCCGCCGCCCCGCAGCTGGACTGGCTGCGCGACGCCTTTCGCGCCGACGAGGTGTAAGCACCATGTCCCTGCCCGCCGCACTGGACACTGCACTTGCCGCGCTGCTGGGCGATGGCTGGCGCACCGACACCACCACGCGCCAGGCGCACGCCAGCGACGATTCGCGCCGCGTGGCGCTGCCCGATGCGGTGGCGCTGCCACGCACGCGCGAGGAAGTGGTGGCGCTGGTGCACGCCTGCCGCAGGCATCGCGTGCCCATCATCGCCCGCGGTGCCGGCACCGCCACCACCGGCGCAGCGGTGCCGACAAGGGGCGGGATCGTTGTTTCGTTCGCACGCATGCACCGCGTGCTCGACATCCGCAGCGCCGACCGCTGCGCGGTGGTCGAACCCGGCGTCCGTAATGGCGAACTGCAGGCGGCGCTGCAGCCGCACGGGCTGTTCTGGCCGCCGGACCCGTCCAGCTTCGAAACCTGCACCGTCGGCGGCAACCTCGCCACCAATGCCGGCGGCCCGCGCGCGGTGAAATACGGCACCACCCGCGACAACGTGCTGGGGCTGGTGGCGGTCACCGGTGCCGGCGAACTGATCCGGGTCGGCGGGGCCTACACCAAGTGTTCCTCCGGCTTCGATCTCACCCGCCTGCTGGTGGGCAGCGAAGGCACGCTGGCGCTGATCGTGGAAGCCACCCTGAAACTCGCCCCGCGCCCGCAGGCACAGGCCGGGCTGCGCGCGTTCTACCGCGACGCCGCCAGCGCCGCCGCTGCGGTGTCGCGGCTGATGGCCCAACCCGTCGTGCCGGCGATGCTGGAGTTCATGGATCGCCGCAGCCTCGAACTGCTGCGCCGCAACGGCAGCGACGTGCCGGAGGCCGGCGCGATGCTGCTGGTCGAAGCGGACGGCAGCCATGACGCCCTGCCCGACCTCCTTGCCGCACTCGGCGCGGCCGCCGGCGGCGACGGCCTGATCGACATGGATGTGGCGCAGGACGGCGTCGCCCGCGACAAGCTGTGGGCGGCGCGGCGCGCGCTGTCGCCGGCGCTGTGCACGATTGCGCCGGGCAAGATCAATGAGGACGTGGTGGTGCCGGTGTCGCGCATCCCCGAACTGGTGGCGGGTGTCGAAGCGCTGGCGGACGAATTCGGCCTGCCCATCGTCACCTTCGGCCACGCCGGCAACGGCAACCTGCACGTCAACATCCTCTACCACCCCGACGATGCCGCCGAAACCGCACGCGCCCATGCCGCCCTGCCCCGCGTGTTCGCACTGGCGCTGCAATTGGGCGGGGCACTCTCGGGCGAACACGGGATTGGATTATCGAAACAGGCGTTCATGGCCGACGCCTTCGATGCCGCCACGCTGGAAACGATGCGCGCAGTCAAGCACGCGCTCGATCCGGACGGCATCCTCAATCCGGGCAAGCTGCTGCCGGAATGACTCAGGCGAAGTGCTGGTAACCACCCGCCGCCGCATCCATGCCGTCGCACTGCACGCCACTGCCGGCAACGATGCGGCCGATGCAGGCGAGCGGCAGCGCCAGCGTGACCGACAGCTGTTGCAGCGCCTCACGCTGCGTGGACGCAGCCGTGAAGCACAGCTCGTAATCGTCGCCGCCGGCAGCTTGCAGGGCACGCCGTGTTTCGTCATCGAACGCGGCGCGCAGCGCGGCGCTGGCCGGCAGCGCGTCGATGTCGATGTCCGCGCCGGCGCCGCTGGCGCGGCAGATGTGGGCGAGGTCGGCCAGCAGGCCGTCGCTGACGTCGATGCAGCTGCTGGCGATGCCGCGCAGCGCGCGTCCCAGCGCCACCCGCGGAACGGGCCGATCCAGCCGCGAGAAAAGGGGGTCAGAGTGGCTTTTTGCAGACAAAAAGCCACTCTGACCCCCTTTTCCTTCACCCCCTTTTCCTTCCTGCCACTGCCGCAGCGCACCGGCGGCATCGCCCAGCGTGCCGCTGACCCAGACGTCGTCGCCCGCCCGCGCACCGTCGCGGCGCAACGCCTGCCCGGGCTCGATCAAGCCGTGCGCGGTGAGCGCGATCGACAGCGGGCCGCAGGTGGTGTCGCCGCCGACCAAGGCAAAGCCGTGCTGCTCGGCCAGTTCGAAGAAACCGTCGAAGAAGGCGTCGACGAACGCCACGTCAGCCTCCGGCAGCGACAGCGACAGCGTGCCCCAGGCCGGCTGCGCGCCCATCGCGGCAAGGTCGGACAGGTTCACCGCCAGCACCTTCCAGCCGATGTCGGCGGGCGCGGTCTCGGGCGGGAAATGCACGCCGGCGTTGAGCGCGTCCATGGTCACCGCCAGCTGCATGCCGGGCGGTGGGGCCAGCAAGGCGCAGTCATCGCCGATGCCCAGCACCACGTCGCCACGCGCGGCGGCGCGCTGGCGGATGCGGGCGATCAGGTCGAATTCTTGCATTCCCCTCACCCGGCGTCGCCACCCTCTCCCCGCGAGTGGGGAGAGGGATGCCCACTCATTTCTTCGCTTCCACGCCGCGCAGCACCGCCGCGGCCTTGTCCAGCACGCCGTTGACGTAGGTGTGGCCGTGCTCGGAACCGAAGCGCTTGGTGGAATCGATGGCTTCGTTGATCACCACGCGGTAGGGCACATCCGGGCGGTGGGTCAGCTCGTACGCGGCGATCCGCAGGGCGGCGCGCTCGATCGCATCCACCTCGTCGATACCGCGATCCAGATGCCCCGCCAGCGCTGCATCCAGCTCGGCCACGTGCCGCAGCACGCCGCGCACCAGATCTTCGAAATACTCCAGATCGGCCACTTCATGCGCCTGCTCGTGCGCGAACTGGGCGATCAGGCCACGCTCGTCGGCGTGATTGATCTGCCATGCGTAGATGGCCTGCAAGGCGCGCCGGCGCGAACGCGAGCGGGCCACGGGATCCAGCCCGTCGGGGCGGCGGTGATGCGAGTGGTGCTTGTTCATGCTTGCTCCTGAAGCTTGCGGCGCAGGTCGGCCATTTCGATCGCCACCAGTGCGCATTCTTCGCCTTTGTTGCCGTGGCTGCCGCCAGCCCGGGCCAGCGCATCCTCGAACTTCTCCACCGCCAGCACGCCATTCAACACCGGCACACCGGCGGCCAGCGCCACCTGCATCAGCCCGTTGGACGCGCCATCGGCCACTTGTTCGTAATGGCGGGTGTCGCCGCGCACCACGCAGCCCAGCGCCACGATGGCGGCATGCCGGCCCGCTTTCGCAAGGTCGTTTGCGGCCATCGGCAATTCCCACGCGCCGGGCACGCGCACCACGTCGATCGCGGCTTCCGTCACGCCGTTGGCCACGAACGTGGTGCGGGCGGCACGCACCAGCGCATCGGTGATGCGCGGGTTCCAGCGGCTGGCAAGGATCGCGAAGCGGGC